>NZ_JBFOEF010000003.1:0-263826 GCF_040886645.1 Enterococcus sp. GC34 | reverse complement strand
CGGACCAGCTGCTTTTTTTTAAGCTTTTTTGCGGAAATAATTCCAGCAAGCAATTAAAACAATTACTAATAAGGTTAACAAGAAAATCAGAGAAATGAGTGAGCCCATCGTTGTCCCCTGAGCAAAATTATCTGCGTGGTCTTGAGCGATATTAATAATCGTCGCTACAATGGCCGTCGCAATAGCGCCAGAAAATTGTTGAAGTGTATTAAATAACGTATTACCGTCGCCAAAATCTTTCTCCTCTAACAAGCTCATACCAGTCGTCATCATATTACTGTATGCAAAACCTAGACCAATCATATAGGTAACATGTCCAGCGACGAATCCTAATAAAACAGGCATCTCTAGTAAAATTGTTAAAGCTAGCCAACCGATTGTCGCCAAACTTAAGCCAAATAATATAGGTTTTTTAGCGCCGTATTGATCCAACACTCGTCCAGAAAGTGGTGCTAAAATGGCCCCGACTGTAGCACCTGGCAGCATGACTAGCCCAGCTACAAACGCATTTTTTCCAAGGACGATTTGAACAAAGTTTGGTAAGACAAAGGAAATACCTAACAATAAGAATTGACAAACTAAAAAGCCACATAAAAATAAAACAAAGGCGGGATTTTTTAAAATTGTCAAACGAACTAGTGGCTGTTTAGCGGTTGTTGCTCGTTTATAGAAAATAACAAAGCCAATAACGGCTGCCAGAAGTGAAAGCCAGCCAAACAATGTGCCAATTTTACTTAAAAACATCAACAAACCACTAAATAACAGGGCAATACCAATTAAACTAACCAAATCAAGAGTGGTGGTTTTTTTAACAGGTATTTCTGGAATAGCAGATAATCCCATAAACAAAGAAAGTAGTAAAACAGGGATTAAGAATAAAAAGATGGCGTGCCAAGATAGGGAAGATGTTAAGATTCCACCATACGTTGGACCAATGGCTGGAGCAATTGAAGTGGTCAATGTGCCTACCCCCATCATCGTTCCCCGTTTTTCCAGCGGGGTAAAGTTCAAAATAATATGAAACATCAGTGGCAAAGCAATCCCAGTGCTAGCCCCTTGGAAGAGTCGGCCTAATAACAAGATACTGAAAGATGGCGAATAGACATCAATCGCTAAACCAATCAAAAAGAAAAGATTCGCAACGATAAATAAGCGTCTTAGCGAATAGGTTTTTAATAAATAATTGGATAAGGGCACCATGATAGAAATAACTAATAAATAAATCGTTGTCACCCACTGCACGGTACCGGTGGAAACACCAAATTCCTTTGTTAATGTCGGAAAAGTTACATTCATTGCTGTTTCAATTAATACGCCAGCAAAAGACATAATTCCTGTCGCTAAAACGGCAGGGAATAATCGTACGTTTTTTTGTTCCATTTAATCACCTCTATAGTTTTCATTTTTTCGTAAAAAAATAGAAGCAGTTTCTATAAGAATAGAAACCGCCTCTCTCTCGACACGCAACTTGCGTGTTATCTGTACGATTTGTTTACATGTTGCATTGTAAACAGTTTTTAGGCAATCGTCAAGAAGAAAATAATTAACGTTGCATGAAGAAACTAATAATTGCAAAAATAGCAATGTGAGCTGGATAGAAAATATAAAAGAAATTCCGCATGCCACGGCCTTTTTCACCATTATAAAGAATAATTGGAATCGCTGCTAAAATCATCATCCATTGGTGATTCGCCCCGAATAGTTCTTGGAAATTATAGCTGGCTGCTGAAATCAACGCAACAACGCCAATCGCTGAAATTTGTAACCACTTTTTGCCATGTAATAAATAAAAAGCCACGGCCAAGAGAACAAATAAAAACCCACCTTCTGTCATCATTAGTGATGGCACAATCAGATTGAAAAGTTGGAAACCAATTAAGATAGCAGGGTTGCTTAATATGTCTGGAGAACTAAAAACAACGAGAGGTAGAGCACTGATTAATAAAGGCACAATAAACCAAAGAAGCCCTTTACCAATTTGTTTTTGTTTAAAATAGTCCATAGACTGCATGTAGACCGTACCTAAAAATAACGTCCCAAAAATATTATTGATAATTAAGCCACCTGTTGAAAAATACGCATTTAAAATGCCGTTCAGAATCCCCATAATCCAGAAGCCTAACAATAACCGGAACATGTATTTTCGCCGATTGCTTGTGTGAATGAAGCCTTCAGAACTTTCAAATAAGAAAATAGGTGCAGCAATTCGTCCAATCCATCCGAACCAACCAGGCACGCCTAAAAAACTAAAAAATTGCAATAGATGGTCAAAGACCATTGAAATAACCCCAATGACTTTCAAATGAAAGCCAGTTAATGTTTTACCCATAGTATAAACGCCTCTCTTTCATAAAGAACAATATAACAAAGTTCAGAAAAACCAACCATTTATTTGCCTAACAGTTATCTTACAAAATTGTTTGATTTCTTCAGCTTTTGATGAAAGAAAAAAGTGCCAAGACTAGTTTTTATAATTATTCTATGCTATAGTAAAAGTACATTTTAATAAAAAACATTTGGGGTGCTGTTATGGCTGAGATGATACCCATTGAACCTGATGCAGTTAGTACTGTCGCAGGGAAATGCCGATTTACTTTGATTTTTCACGCACTCATTCTGTCCTAGGATGAGTGTGTTTTCTTTTATCAGGGTTTATTTAAGTCACTCCTTTTGCTTTTTGTTAAGAGAAAGGAGTTTTTTTATTGAAAAAATGGTCATTGCAACAAGTCGTCTTACTCGCTTTTTTAGCCTTTTTGTTTGGCGGTGTTTTTATGGGGGCAGGGTTCCTCTATGCGTTATTGAATGCTGCGCTGTTACCATTAGGACTGAGTCCATTTGCCAATGAGCTTTTATTTGGAATGTGGACCATGGTGGCACCAATTGCAGCGATGCTGATTCCACGAGCGGGAAGTGCTGTTTTGGCGGAAGTTTTAGCCGCTTTGGCAGAAATGCTTTATGGTTCGTATTTCGGACCTAGTGTATTAATTTCTGGTGTGATTCAAGGCCTAGGTAGTGAAAGTGGCTTTTTTGTGACACGCTACAAACGGTACGATACACTAACGTTATTTTATAGTGCGATTGGGACGACTATTTTTAGTTATGTGTATGAATACTTTAAGTTTGGTTATGGCAATTACGGTCTGGGGATGAACATTGCTTTAATTAGCGTTCGGTTCGTTTCTATTTGTTTCTTTGGTATTTTCTTAACGAAAGTTATTTTACGAATGTATCAGTCTGCGCAAGGGTTAGCTGTGAAGGCAAAATGAATAGTATCCAATTAAAAGCTGTGTCTTTTTCACGAGAACAACCCTTGTTTGAAAAGACAAATTTAGCAATTCCTCAAGGAACGTTTTCCTTATTAATTGGCGATAGTGGTAGTGGAAAATCAACGCTCTTACGATTAATTGCCGGATTTGCTCCGCTTGATTACCAAGGAGAAATTTTGATTGAAGGAATGGAACGCCGACAATTATCAACTCGTGAAAAGGCGCAAAAAATTGGCATGCTGTTTCAAAACACCAGTCAACAATTTACAATGAAAACCTTGGAACGAGAACTGATTTTTGCTTTAGAAAATTTAGGAATCTCGCCTGAAGAAATGAACCGAAAAATCCAAACAGCGCTTCAACTTGTTCAGACTCAAACCTTATTCACACGAGAATTAGCGACGTTATCTGGTGGTGAAAAACAAAAAGCGGCGTTGACAGTTCTGCTAGCAATGAACCCAGATATTCTTTTATTAGATGAACCTTTTGCAAGTATTGATCCAACCTCTCGAAAACAATTTATTCAAATTTTAGCAAGACTCCATCAAGCAGGCAAAACGATTTTGGTGTGCGACCACGATTTCAACGATTACGCTGATGTTGTGGACCAAGTCGTCACGTTGAAAAATGGCCAGTTTGAAAAGCAACCGTTGACGTTTATCAAAACAAAACCGCAGACATTTCAGCTTACAACTTCTGTGGTAAAACAACCAATGCTCCAATTGAAAAATTTTCGTTTGTCTCAGGGAAAACGAGTGCTACTTGAAGAAAAAGAAGCGCTTTTTTTTAAAGGAATTACCACGTTGACGGGGCCAAATGGGGCGGGAAAATCCACCTTATTAAAAGCCATCGTTCAGAGACAAAAATATCAAGGAAAAATGTTCTTGGCGGGCCGCCGCTTGCGGGCTTCAAAAAAATTGTATCAACACATGACATTAGCGGTGCAACAAGCCAATCGTCAGTTTGTCACGTTGACTTTACGAGAAGAGCTTTTGTTTGGTCAGAACATGACAGCAGAAAAAAGAAGAAAACAAGAGGAAGCCTTAACTTTTTTAGGTTTAAAAGAAAAACTAGAGCACAGTGTTTTTCAACTAAGTGAAGGGCAAAAAAAGATGGTGCAATTAATTAGTTTGCTGAGCTTAGATTTGGACTGTTTACTTTTAGATGAACCTTTTGCTGGATTAGATGAGCGAGCATGCAATTATTTTGTTGAATGGATCAAAGAAAAAAGTGCGCAACAAGATTTTCTAATCGTCACGCATCGGCTAGAACCTCTCTCTGGCGTGAGCAATTACCGAATAGAATTGCTGCAGCAACAACTGATTATCTGGCAGGAGGGAACCACATGCAAATAAAGCAAACAAATGCAGCAATTTATGCTTCTTTGATTCTTATTTTGACCTTTGAATTATCTTTTTCTCAGTCAATTTTGGCAAATTTGGCGGTTTTTATGGGTTGTATCATTTTTTTAATAGGCCAGCGAAAATCGCGCTTACTGCTTTGGTTATTTTTCTTGCCACTTTTACCAGCAATCGGGACGTTTTGGTCTATTTATTTGCATGGTACGAGTAGTCAACAAGCCTGGCTTTTGTTTAGTCGAACGTATGCCTTTGCCGGTTTAGGACTAGCTTTTGCTGTAGGCGTTGATTTTGAAGAATTATTGTTGTTATTGGAACAAAAGGGGATAGCACCAAACTTTGTTTATGGAATTTTAGTGGTGGTTCACGCCTTACCGGAAGTGAAAAGAGAAATTAATGATTTAAAAGAAGCAAGCCTACTCCGTGGCAAAACGTTTCATTTTTGGTCGCCGATGCTTTATGTTAAAACACTGCTCGTTGCTGTTTCTTGGCGAGATAAATATACGGAAGCAATGTCTGCCCATGGCTATGAAGAAGGAGCCACCAGAAGTCGAAAAGAGCATTTTGTGTCAGCAAAAGTCAGTCTTGGGCTTGCTATTTTGATCATCATTTTTACAAATTTGTTTATTTTTCTAACGTAAAGGAGAAACCTATGACATTTACAGAACAAGCCAAAGAACAAGCGCAAGCTTCTTGGCAAGGAAGTTTTCAGCATCCTTTTATCACAGAGTTACATGAAGGAACCTTGAGTCCAAAGATTTTTCGCTACTATTTAATTCAAGATCATTACTATTTAAAACACTTTAGTCAACTTTATCGCTTGATTGCGGCACAAACGCAACAACCTCGATTGAAAAAATTACTCTTAACAAATGCGGAAAATCTTGCGTTGGGCGAATTAGCTATTCGTGAAACTTTTTTTGAAGAACTAGCGATTACGGAAGAAGAAGTTGCAGCGACACCGATTGCACCAACCGCTTATCACTATGTTTCTCATATGTATCGCCAACTTATTGAAGGAACGCCTAAGACGGCCGCAGCAAGTATGTTGCCTTGTTCTTGGCTCTATCAAGAAATTGGTGCACAGTTAGTCAAACAACACTCACCAGAGCCACTGTACCAACGTTGGATTGAAACCTATGCTGGGGAGGAAGCGTACCAACACGTCCAAGAGGAACGCCAACTGTTAGACCAATTATATGAAGAAAGTTCACCACAAGAACAAGCAGCTATGATTACCGCTTTTGTTATCAGCAGTGAGATGGAATACGCTTTTTGGGAAATGGCCTATACACACGAAACCTGGATTGGTTAATACAAAAACAAGTCGTTTAGTGCTCGTAACTAACGACTTGTTTTTGTATTAGAAAGCAGTAATTGTCAGTTGCTTTTTTGACAGGGCGTGATAAGATATTCAGTGACGCAAAATCTGTTATAACTCGCTCAGTAATAACAGAAACGCCTTGCTAAGAAAGGACTGTAGAAGCCTCATGAATTATCCAGAACCGATTGCAAAATTGATTGAAAGTTATATGAAATTACCAGGAATTGGTCAAAAAACAGCGACACGGCTTGCTTTTTATACAATTGATATGAAAGAAGAAGATGCTAATGCTTTTGCAAAAGCGCTAATTAGTGTCAAGAGAGATCTCCATTTCTGTAGTATTTGCGGAAATATTACTGAAGAAGATCCTTGTGAAATTTGCCAAGATAAAAATCGTGACCGTAGTATTATTTTAGTAGTGGAAGAGCCAAAAGACGTTATGGCAATGGAAAAAATGCGTGAATATCAAGGCTTGTATCACGTACTCCACGGGGTGCTTTCACCGATGGAAGGAACAGGACCAGAAGATATTAATATTGCCTCTTTGATCAAACGATTGCACGATGATGAAGTGAAAGAGGTCATTATAGCAACCAACGCTACCACTGAAGGAGAAGCGACGGCGATGTATTTATCACGGCTCATTAAACCAGCTGGAATCACCGTTACTCGTTTGGCACACGGCTTGTCTGTCGGCAGTGATATTGAATATGCAGACGAAATAACCTTGCTAAAAGCAGTCGAAGGACGTCGAGAAATTTAAAAGAAACATCGTTGGAAAAAGAAGTTGAAATCGAAGTAGGTCGTTTCTGTGAGAAAATGTCGCAGTTCAAGTTTTTCAGTACTTCTTTTTCAGTTTCTTTTTTTCAGCGGATGCATCACTTTAAATAGGACATAAGGATTTCAATTAGACTGATAGAGCAAGATGAAGTATAATAGATACAAGTAAAAATTGATTGGAGTTTTCGCACGTGCAGGGTATTTTTATCACATTTGAAGGTCCAGATGGTGCTGGTAAAACCAGTGTTTTGAAGGAAGTTTCTGAAAGATTAGCTAAAGAGTCAAAACGAAAAATTGTCACTACAAGAGAACCAGGCGGCATACCGATTGCCGAAAAGATTCGAACAGTTATTTTAGATCCAAGAAATGACAGAATGGATGAGCGAACAGAAGCTTTACTTTACGCAGCTGCTCGTCGTCAACATTTAGTGGAAAAAATCTTGCCAGCTTTGGAAGCGGGTCATTTAGTCCTATGTGATCGTTTTGTTGACAGCTCATTAGCCTACCAAGGCGCTGGGCGTAGAATTGGGATTGCCCCCATTGCTTCAATTAATGCGTTTGCGACAGAAGGTGTCTCACCAGATTTTACAATTTATTTAGACGTTGACTCAGATACTGGCTTACGGCGGATTCAAGAAAATCGAACACAGCAAATTGATCGCTTAGATTCAGAAGGATTAGAATTTCATCAACGTGTTCGTCATGAATATTTGAAATTAGCAGAAGAAAATCCACAACGGATCAAAAAGATTGATGCACGGATGAGTTTAGAACTTGTCGTAGAAGCAACGTATCAGGCGATTATTGAACGTTATCCAGAAAACTTTTAATTATAGGAAGGTGTAGACCATGAAGATTATTTTAGCCATTGTACAAGACAAAGATAGTAACCGATTAGCCAACGAATTTATTGATGCCAATATTCGTGCTACAAAATTATCCTCAACAGGTGGATTCTTAAAAGCGGGAAACAGCACATTTATTATTGGGATTGATGATGAACGTGTCGACGAAACATTAGCTTTAATTAAAGAAACATGTCAATCAAGAAAACAATATGTTTCAACACCTGTGACTTTAGATATCACAATGGATGGCCAAATTCCTTATCCTGTGGAAGTTGAAGTAGGCGGCGCTACTTGCTTCGTCTTACCAGTTGAAGGATTCCATCAATATTAAGATGAATGAAGCACAACAGCTACAGCAAATGCAACCTTTGCTGTACAAGCAACTCCAAAAAAGTTTTGAGCATGGTCGTCTTGCCCATGCTTATCTTTTTGAAGGAGATACAGGAACTGGAAAACAAGAATTTGGCTTATGGATGGCGAAACATGTCTTTTGTACGAATTTAGTAAATCAACAGCCTTGTAACGAATGCCATAATTGTGTGCGGATTAATGAAAATGAACATCCAGATGTTTTAAGAATTGCGCCAGATGGGCAAACCATCAAAGTGAACCAAATCCGTGAATTAAAAGCGGAGTTTTCTAAAAGTGGGGTCGAGACTGCTAAAAAAGTTTTCTTAATTCAAGAAGCAGATAAAATGAGTACCGGCGCAGCCAATAGTCTCTTAAAATTTTTAGAAGAACCAGAAGGACAAATTTTAGCTATTTTAGAAACCACTTCGCTTTCTCGAATTTTACCAACGATTCAATCACGATGCCAAACCTTACATTTTCAACCATTAGTCAAAAAAACATTAATTGATCGCTTAATCAAACAG
The DNA here is from genome assembly GCF_040886645.1 of Enterococcus sp. GC34. NCBI lineage: Bacteria > Bacillati > Bacillota > Bacilli > Lactobacillales > Enterococcaceae > Enterococcus > Enterococcus sp. GC34. The sequence goes on along the minus strand of NZ_JBFOEF010000003.1, from coordinate 255,375 downwards.
GGGATTGGTGAAAAGACTGCAACCCTTTTAGCTGAGCTGACAAATAGTTTTGAGAAAGCAGTTGAAATCTCTCAAGATGAATGGTTTAATGAAGCTAGGGAAATCATTTTGCAATGGTTTAATTATCTAAAAAGTAATGATTTACAGGCATTTATCTACGTTCAGAAGAAAATGGTCAAAGTATTTAAGGAAAAAGAACAACAAGCGCTTAGCTTTGACTTGCTCATGGTTTATTACCGTCAATTATTGGAAGAAAGTGTTGCGACACAGCAAGCCAAAAAAGTAACGGAAGAGCAGGCGGAACGGTTGGCGCTAATTTTGAAAGCACGCCAAAAATGGACTGCCAATGTTAGTTGGCAAAATGTTTGTGAACAATTAGTTATCCAAATGATTCACCCTAAATCATAAAGGAAAAAAGTGCCAAGTGGCATTCAGTTTCATAATATAGTAGGAACTTAGTTGTTTCAGCAAGTTCCTTAACCGATTGAAGCGACGTTCACTTGAACTAGATTAGGAGGAATAAAATGGTAGAAGTAGTAGGAGTTCGCTTCCGTGAAGCCGGTCATATCTATTATTTTGCTCCTGGAAAATCTGAGTATATTTATAATGAGAAAGTACTCGTTGAATCTCAACAGTCAAAACAATTAGCTACTGTTGCTATTCCTAAAAAAACAGTCGATTCAGACGATTTACCAGAGGACCTAAAACCCATTTTAAATAAAGCAACAGCCAATGATTTAGAAAAAGAACAAAAAAATTTGGCTGATGCAGAAGCTGCCAAAAGCATTGCCAATGAAAAAATTCGAGCTCATGACTTAAAAATGAAATTAGTGCGAGTAGAATATACCTTCGATCGTAGCAAAATGATTTTTTACTTTACGGCAGATGGGCGAATTGATTTTCGTGAATTAGTCAAAGACTTAGCGGCTATTTTCCGGACGCGAATTGAGTTACGTCAAATTGGTGTCCGAGATGAAGCGAAAATATTAGGTGGCATTGGCCCTTGTGGCAGACAACTATGTTGCTCAACATTTCTAGGAGATTTTATGCCAGTTTCAATCAAAATGGCTAAAGATCAAGGGTTATCTTTAAATCCTGTCAAAATTTCGGGATTATGTGGCCGCTTAATGTGTTGTTTGAAATACGAAAACGACGAATATGAAGCCGCTAAAAAAGAATTACCAGATTATGGAAAAGAAGTAATAACACCAGATGGCAAAGGTAAAGTCGTCGGGTTGAATCTATTAAGTCGGATTGTCAAAGTTCGTCTGCATGGTCGTGAAATCGCAGCGGATTATGATTACGAAGAAATCAAAGAAGCTACTGCGAAAGTTGCTGCTGAAAAAGGTGATCAAAATGGATAAACGTTCGCTCTATGATGGATTAAATTCGTTGGAAACTGATTTAGACAGTTCCGTGACACAATTAAGAGAAATTAAAGCAGCACTCCATGAGTTGGTAGAAAAAAATACCACGTTGGAAATCGAAAACCAACGCTTACGGGAGCATCTCCAAGAACTGAATAAGTTAGCAGGAAATACAACTGAAACTGAAAAACAAGAGCTATCAAAATCACGTATGAATTTGGAAAAACTTTATGAAGAGGGCTTCCATGTCTGCAATATTTTATATGGTTCAAGACGTGAAAATGATGAAGAATGTGCCTTTTGTCTTGATGTTATTTATGGGGAACGTACGCGTTAAGTCTAGTGGAACACTGCAAATAAAAAGGAAAGGTTTGGTTTGACAGTCAATCGATTGTCAAATCAAACCTTTATCTATTTATAGAACGAAAAAGGAAAATGAGGGATGCGCTATGCAAAAACAGAAAAGTTTTGATAAGCAAACAACAAAAGGAAAATTGTATCTTGTCCCAACACCGATCGGCAATTTAGAAGATATGAGTATTCGTTGTTTAAACATATTGAAAGAAGCAACGGTGATTGCTAGTGAGGACACAAGAAACACACAAAAATTGCTAAATCATTTTGAGATTACAACACCACAAATTAGTTTACACGAACATAATTACAAAGAGCGAATTCCTCAACTGATTACACGATTGCTGAGTGGTGAAACGATTGCCCAAGTTAGCGATGCAGGTATGCCTTCAATTAGTGATCCTGGTCATGAATTGGTTACAGCATGTCTTGAAGAAGAACTGGCAGTGATTGCCTTGCCAGGACCTACGGCAGGAATGACCGCCTTGATTGCCTCGGGTCTTTTACCACAGCCATTTACGTTTTATGGTTTTTTACCAAGAAAGAAAAAAGAACAGAAAGACGTGTTATCAGCATTAAAAGAAGAGCGGCCGACACAGATTTTTTATGAGTCCCCCTATCGGATTGCTAAAACGGTAGCAACGTTTGCTGAAGTCTATGGTCAAGAACGCCCTGCTGTGATTTGTCGAGAATTAACGAAACTTCACGAAGAGTATTTACGAGGTACCTTAGGAGAACTAACAGAATATTTAGCAGAAAATACGCTAAAAGGCGAGTGTTGTTTATTAGTTAGCGGATTTACTGGTGAGAAAGAGACAATAGCAGCAATGCCAGCTATTTCCCTCAAAGAACATGTACAAGTTTTAATGGAGGAAGAGGGACGGAGTTCCAAAGAGGCGATCAAAGAAGTGGCCAAATTGAGAAATGTAAAAAAACAAGAAGTATATAAAGAATATCATTCCATTTAAAAAAGGAGAGAAACATGAGTAATTTATTGCGTGCAGAAGGCGTGTCTTATCAAGTAAATGGTCGTAGCATTCTTTCTGATATTGATTTGTCATTTGAAACAGGTAGCAATACAACAATTGTTGGTCCTTCAGGTAGCGGGAAAAGTACATTTTTAAAAATTTTATCTTCATTATTAAGTCCTACAGAAGGCGAAATTTTTTATCAAGAAGCGCCAATTACTACAATGCCAATCGAAACATACCGCCAAAAAGTTTCTTATTGTTTTCAGCAGCCAACTTTATTTGGTGAAACCGTGTATGATAATTTGTTATTTCCATTTACCGTCAGACAAGAAGCGTTTAATCAGGAAAAAGTCGTGGCATTGCTCCAACAAGTGAAATTGCCCGCTGCTTATCTTGAAAAGAAAATAGCTGAACTCTCTGGTGGTGAGCGACAACGGGTTGCTTTGCTACGAAACATTATTTTTGTACCAGATGTTTTATTATTAGACGAAGTTACAACGGGATTAGATGAAGAAAGCAAACAGATTGTCAATCAATTGTTAAACCAATTAAACAAAGAGCAAGGAGTCACGCTGGTTCGTGTCACGCATGATACCGAAGAAATTCAGCAAGCACAGCAAGTGATTCGTATTGTAGCAGGAAAGGTGGCGCCGACAGATGGATTTAGCAGTTAATAATTTATCCTTATTTTTTTCAGCCATGCTAGTGGTGGTCGCATTAATTATTAGTACTAAAGAAAAATTAGGTTTTACCAAAGATATTATTATTAGTGTGATTCGAGCAGTCATTCAATTAGTCGCAGTCGGCTATTTATTAAAATATGTTTTTCAAGTCAATAACTTGATTTTAACGCTCATCATGGTTTTGGTGATTGTTTCCAACGCAGCCTTTAATGCAAAAAAACGCAGCCAGCAATTACAAAAGGGCTTTTTGATTTCTTTTATTGCGATTGGTTGTAGTACAGGAATTACCATTGGTATTTTGATTTTTTCTGGTTCTATTAAATTTATTCCTTCTCAAATCATTCCTATCAGTGGGATGATTGCCAGCAATTCGATGGTGGCAATTGGTTTATGCTATCGCAATTTAGATACTCTTTTTCAAAACCAACGGCAAGCGGTAATGGAGAAACTAGCATTAGGTGCAACTATCAAACTCGCCTCTTTACCAATCATCCAACAAAGTGTGAAAACCGGGATGGCGCCGACGATTGATTCTGCCAAAACTGTCGGAATTGTTAGTTTACCTGGGATGATGTCAGGCTTGATTTTTGCGGGCGTTGATCCTGTCCATGCGATAAAATATCAGATTATGGTGACCTTTATGTTGCTATCAGCAACAAGTATTGGTTCAGTAATTGCAACTTATCTTGCCTATAAAGGCTACTATAATCAACAAAAACAATTGGTCGTTTAATTAAAAAGCTGGAAATCTGTGTTTATAACTTCACGGATTTTCAGTTTTTTCTGGTTGAAATAAAGAAGTTTCAATTTGAAAAAGAACGGACGTTCGTATATAATGGAGGGAGGAGGCGAATCAAAATGATGAGCGAATTACGTTTTCCCTTAAAAAAAGATACGTCGAGAAAAATTATACATATAGATATGGACGCGTTTTTTGCTTCAGTTGAAGAACGAGATCATCCAGAGTTAGTAGGACATCCGTTAGTTATTGCGCGCCATCCAAGTGATACTGGGGGCAAAGGAGTGGTGACCACAGCGAATTATATTGCTCGACAGTACGGTATTCACTCGGCTATGAGTGCTCAAAAGGCGTATGAACTATGTCCAAGTGCTATTTTTAAGCCAGGTAATTATCAGAAATATAGTGAAATTTCTCAAGAAATCCGTGAAATTTTTCGCCGCTATACAGATGTGATTGAACCAGTATCTATTGACGAAGCGTATTTAGATGTAACTGAAAATAAGGTCAACAGTAAGTCGGCTATTAAAATTGCGAAAATGATCCAATATGATATTTGGCATGAATTGCAGTTAACTTGCTCGGCAGGTGTTAGTTACAATAAGTTTTTAGCCAAGTTAGCATCAGATTTCCAGAAACCAAAGGGCCTGACGGTTGTCTTACCAGAAGAGGCCGAAGATTTTTTGAAAGCATTACCGATTGAAGATTTCCACGGAATCGGCAAAAAAACAGTGCCTAAAATGCATGAACTAGGGATTTTTACTGGAGCAGATTTATACAAGCAAGATGAGATGACGTTGATTCGGTTATTCGGTAAAATGGGTTATTCATTGTATCGTAAAGTCCGCGGTATCCATGATGCGCCAGTTCAAGTGACTAGAGACCGTAAGTCGGTAGGCAAGGAACATACTTACGGCACCCCTTTAACGACGGAAGAGCAAGTTACGGCTCAATTGAGACAATTAGCAGCAGGGGTTGAGCGTGCGTTGCAACGAGTGCAAAAACATGGCAAAACAGTAGTCCTAAAAGTTCGTTATACTGACTATACGACGATTACGAAACGTGTGACATTACCTGAATATATTTCTAAAAAAGAAGAACTTTTCTATCAAGCGAATTTAATTTGGGAAGATATTTTAGGTTTAGAACAAGGAATCCGTTTATTAGGCATTACTTTAACGAATTTAGATCCACTAGCGTATGAAAACATTGTTTTACCTTTATGGGAAAAAAGTTAGCCCTTTAGACACATCCTCAAGAGATGGCTAAAGGGCTAACTTTTTTAAATTGATTTTTTGATTTGTTCATAAGACGTTTCGGCGTCATGACATTTTTCCCAAATAACAGCTTTGCCAGCAGCAAGTGATTTGGGTACATCAATAATCCGTTGATTACTACTGCCACGAAATTGTAAATTTAAATTACGTTTTGCCAGTTCAAAGCGCCCATCAACTAAAATGTCAATTGAATGGAGTAGTTCAAGCTTATCAGGCGTTTCTAAAAGTAGTTCTTCAAAGGTATACCCTGACCAAGACCAGATATCTTTGGCTGAGCCAAATGTTTCCCGGACACGTTTGACTACACTAAGACAAACATCTGTATTCAGAAAGGGTTCACCACCCAAAAGAGTCAAACCTTGGACATAGTCATGGGACAAATCTTCAATAATTTGATTCATTAAAGATTCTGTAAACGGCGTACCGTAATTGAAATTTTGGACAGCTTTGTTAAAACAACCTTCACAAGCAAAGAGACAGCCACTCACATATAAACTATTGCGTACACCTTCGCCATCAACAAAGTTGAACGCTTTGTAATCGGCAATCTTTTTTTGGCTGTAGTCTTCGGTTTTCCATTCTTGTGGTTTTGGATTACGCATCAGCAAAACTTCTTTCTATAGAATAATCGAGTTTAATTTTTTAAATGTTTCACACGAGAGGAAATTTCTTTGTGACGACCGTGTACCATTGGGCGAGCTTGCGGGTTACCTAAATAACCACAAGTCCGTTTAACGACATCACAAGTCTTAGGATCATGATTGCCACATTCTGGACATTCAAAGCCACGTTCAGTTGGATGGAAGTCCCCTTCAAAACCACAGGCATAACAATGATCAATTGGCGTATTGGTTCCTAAATAGCCAACTTTGTCATAAGCGTAATCCCAGACAGCTTCAAGTGCTTTGGGATTTTGCTGTAACATGGGGTATTCACAGTAGTGGATAAAACCACCAGAACAGTATTTTGGATAATCCTTTTCAAAATCAAGTTTTTCAAAAGGCGTTGGATTTTTGCGTACATCATAATGGAAACTATTTGTGTAATATTCTTTATCTGTAATATTTTCGACGATGCCAAATTTTTCAGTATCTAAACGGCAAAAACGGTCAGTCAAGCTTTCGCTCGGTGTAGAGTAGACACTAAAATGATAGCCGTATTCGTTGCCCCAGTTGTCGGCATTTTTTTTCAGTTCTTTTAAAATATCCAGTGTAAAGTTTTTGGCCTCTTGATTGTCCTCCCAAGCACCGCCGTAAAAGGCAGAAGCCACTTCATACAAGCCAATATAGCCAAGTGAAACCGTGGCACGCTTGTTTTTAAACAGTTCATCTACGGCATCCTGTGTAGCTAAACGTTTTCCAAATGCACCATACATGTATAAAATCGGTGCATTCGCTGGTTTAGCTTCTTTAACACGTTCAACCCGATAAACCAAAGCATCTTTAACGATCGCTAAACGTTCATTTAAAATTTGCCAGAACTTTTCTTGACTTCCTTGCGCTTCTAAAGCGATTCTTGGTAAGTTCAAGGTCACAACGCCTAAATTCATTCGGCCAACATTTACTTCTTCACCTTGTTCGTCTTTCCAGCCTTGTAAAAAGGAACGACAGCCCATTGGTACCTTAAAACTACCTGTTAGTTCAACGATTTTATCATAGTTTAAAACATCAGGATACATGCGTTTCGTTGCGCATTCCAGTGCCAGCTGTTTAATATCGTAGTTTGGATCAGTAGGTTGCGCATTAACGCCTCGTTTAATTGTGAAAATCAGTTTTGGGAAAATAGCTGTTCGTTTTTCAATCCCTAAGCCATTAATTCGGATTTGTAAAATCGCCCGTTGAATTTCTCGCTCAAACCAGTTGGTACCTAAACCAAATCCCAGAGAAGTAAAAGGGGTTTGTCCATTGGAAGTAAATAAAGTATTAATTTCATACTCAAGACTTTGCATGGCATCAAAAATATCTTTTTTCGTTTTCTTCTGAGCGAATGCTTTTTGGCGTTCTTCTCCTTCAATCCATTCTTGCGCATCTGCTAAATGTTTTTCATAATTACGTTCCGCAAAAGGCGCTAATAATTCATCAATCCGATCGGCAGAGCAACCACCATACTGACTGGAAGCTACATTGGCAATAATTTGAGAAATTTGTGCAGTGGCCGTTTGAATTGATTTTGGTGATTCGACATCAGCGTTCCCAATTTTAAAGCCATTGTTTAGCATGCCTTTAAAATCAATTAAACAGCAGTTTGTCATGGGCGTATATGGATGATAATCTAAATCGTGGTAATGAATGTCGCCTTTTTGATGGGCATTAGCCACGTGTAAAGGCAACATCTTTAAACCAATTGATTTGCCAACAATCCCAGCGGTTAGATCACGTTGCGTATTAAAAACGTCACTGTCTTTGTTGGCATTTTCGTTCACGACAGTCTGATCTTTATTAATTAATTTGCCGATAGATACATTAATATCAGTTGCTTTACTACGCTCAAAATCACGTTGGGTTCTGTAATGAATGTATTCTTCGGCTAAGGCATATTCGTTGTTGGATAGCAGAGTATGTTCCACAATATTTTGAATTTCATAAATTTTTACGTTATTGGTAAAACGTTCGGCAATTTCTCGATTGACATCGGCAACAATCGATTGGACTTTTTGATGTGTCAAAGGAGTGACTTGGTCATGTATTTTTTGTTCAGCTTTGATCAAAGCGTCGTATATTTTTTGATCATCGAAAGTCACTAAACGACCATCTCGTTTGACGACTTTAATTGTTGAGAGATTAACATCCTCGGCTTTTTCATCAGTAATCTTCATCATTTTATCCAGCTCCTTATATCTCGTTAGTAACTATCCTAATACAAAGGTCGGCTAAATTCAATCGATATATTGCGTATTTTTAGTAAAATATCACTAGACAAACACTATATATTGTGCTTGTGCTGTTTTGAAAAAATATGAAAACAAATGAAGAAAAGGATTGAGCAAATTTTTTTGCGTGAAAAAAATTCTTTGTCAAAATTAAAAAACAGCAAAGAGTTTTTTGCCAAATTGCTAAAAGCAACACTAAAAAATAACAATTATTAAATAATAATTGTTTGCAGATTTATTCACGAAATGCCAATTATTCTTTGACTACCGAACGATATTGTAAGATAAAACGATGTTCATTCAGATTTTTTCTTGGTAAAATAAGAGTAATAACAAAACGTTGGAGCGAGAAAAATGAAAAAAATTGTAGAAGTAAACCATGTCAGCAAGACATATGGTCGTTTAAATAATAAAACAGAAGTATTAGATAATATTTCGTTTACCGTTGATGAAGGCGAATTTGTGGGGATTATGGGTCCCAGCGGTGCTGGGAAATCGACACTGTTGAATGTCTTATCCTCGATTATTTTGCCGACCGCAGGGATCGTGCGCATCGCCGGACAAGATATTTTAAAAATGCGAGATAATCAATTAAGTGATTTTCGAAGAAACGAAATGGGGTTTATTTTTCAATCGTTTAACTTAATTGATACGTTAAATGTGAAGGACAATATTCTGTTGCCTTTAGCTGTAGAAAAAGTTTCATTAGAAGAAATGGATAAACGTTTGTTACATGTGACTTCGATTTTGGGGATTCAGGAGCTTTTATCTGCTTATCCACCAGAGATATCTGTGGGACAAAAACAACGGGTAGCAGCTGCTCGTGCTTTGATTACGAACCCTAAAATTATTTTTGCAGATGAACCAACTGGCTCGCTGGATTCAAAATCAGCAACAGAATTGTTGAAATATTTAGCTGAAATTAATCTACATGATGATGCCACAATTTTGATGGTGACACATGACCCGTACACGGCCAGTTTTTGCAATCGCATCTTGTTCATTAAAGACGGTGCGATTTTCTCAGAAGTTGTTCGTCAAGGATCACGTAAGGAATTTTTTAATCGTGTGATAGATATGCAAGCAACGATTGGTGGAGGCGGGCGCGCAAATGATTTTTAAACTATCATTAAAAAATTTAAAAGCTCATGTACCTAATTATCTGGTTTATTACATTAGTATGACTTTTGCAGCGGTCGTTTATTATTGTTTCCGTGCGATTGCTTACAACCAGCCTCTTGTCGCAGGTGCAGGCCGTGATATCGAAATTAAGCGATCTTTAGGACTTGGTAGTACCTTAGTCACCATTATTATTTTGGGCTTTATGTTGGCAGCAAATCGTTTTTTTATAGGAAAACGTAGCCAAGAAATTGGATTGTATCGATTAATTGGCTTGAGAAAGAGCCAAGTTTCACTAATTTTTTTAGTGGAAAATTTAGTTTTAGGCTTTGTTTCACTAATTAATGGGATTATTTTAGGAGTGATTTTCACCAAGTTGTTTTCAATGATTTTAGCCAAAGTTATGTTTTTAGAAGTGCCCAGTTTCTTCTATATTTCTTGGCGTTCCGTTATTGAAACCGGTGTAGCTTTTGCATTTATGATTCTGATTGTCTGCTTAAGAAGTATTTGGATGATTTATCGTTATCCATTGTCGCAGCTTATGCACCAAGAAAAAATTGGTCAAATTAATTATAGTCGTTTAACGAAACGGCGGCAGTTTCTAGGTATTTTAGGTCCTATTTGTTTACTGGCCGGTTATTTTATCGCGTTTGATTTTCGTAATTTAGCGACAGGTATTGTGTATAAACAATTAAATGATTCATTGAATATCTCGATTCCAATGATTATTACGTTGACACCTTTTATCATTTTGGGTCTATGTGTGGTGGGAACTTATTTATTTTTCCGTTATACTATGTATTTTATCATTCGCTTATTTAATCATAGAAAAAAATGGTATTACCAAGATTTACGCATGATTACTTTAGGCAATGCCAAACGCTACTTATTTAAAAGTAGCAAAACACTCACTGGTTTGACCTTGTTAATTGCGACAGCCTTGAGTGGGATCGGCGTGATGGTTTTTGTGTATACGATTAGTATGCACACGGTCAACAGTGATGGCCCCGTGGACTTTTTAGTTTCACAGGAAAGCTATCCTAAATTGAAGAAAGTTCTTGATGAAGCGAAAGACACCAAAATAAAAAATGAAGTGACACTTTCTTATAAAATTACTGGAATTGAACGTACCTTGCGAATTGGTCAAGCGCAAGAGGAACAAGAAACGATTGAAGCAGTTAATGTTTTATCCTTCTCCAATTATCGCAACTATCAAAAAATTAATCCTTATTTGAATGATTTACATTTAAAAAATGACCAAAGTGTAATCTATATGGATAGCTTTACCAATATCTTAAGTGGTATGTCTCGTTATGGCGCGAAACTGCAATTTGTTGAAGGAGAGACGGCACAACTGCAACAAGTGCTGCCAAACTATTTAGGCAATTTTTTACTGCAATATTCCTTACCAACGATTGTCGTTTCCGATGCCCTTTATCAGAAAGTGACAAAAAATTCCATTCAATATCAGATTAACGCCGTAAATGTTGACACGAAAAGCCGTGAAAAACTTTATGAAGCCGTAAATAAACAGATTGCCACAGAATGGCAAACGCCAATTTTGTATAAGTATGAAAAAAACAACCAGCAGTTAAGTGGTTTTGCCAAACAAATGCCTAACGAAGAGGCAAAGAATACGCAAGATGATGTCACCGAAACTTGGCGACTAAATATGAATGATCGCTACGCCTCTTTACGCTATGAACGAAAAATTAACGGCTTGACTTTATATGTCTCCATGTTTGTGGCGATTTTAGCGTTGTTTATTACGGGCAGTATTTTGATGTTACGACAACTGTTTTCCGCTGTAAGTGAGCGTCAAGATTACGTGACTTTAAAAAGGATGGGTGTTTCTAGTAAAGCGATAACTAAGCAAATTTATCGACAGAATAGTTTGATTTTCTTTCCGCCGATGGTCATTGGGATTTTGCATACCACCTTCGCTATTTATTTGTTAAGCCAATTTATTAAGAGTCCAGGATATTTGTTAGTATATCTTTCTTGTGGAATCTTAATAATTGTTTATCTAATTTTTTATATTTTAACGTCTGCCATTTATGCGCGGATGATTCGACACATCCATTTTTAAAAAACTGTAAAAGCCGTTGTGAAGCGGTTTTTACAGTTTCTTTATGCGAAAAAATTATGAGAGTTCCGTTTATGAAAATCATGAAAATTTAAGAAGTGACGAAATTGTTAGTTTTTTTATTAAATTGTAAGAAATTTCAATGGACTTTGCTGAAATATAGCATAAAATAATGGATAGCGATTAACCTTAGGAGGTGAATGATAATGAAAACAACTTTTCAGAAAATTCTCAATAACGAAAGTCTTAAATTCATCGGTAAAACGTTATTTTATTCTTTCATTGTCATTGCATTAATTTATCTTTATCATTACAAGAATATCAATGGAGGAACCTTCATTTATAACGAGTTTTAAGGAGGCGGCTATACATGGAAAAAGTAATTAATATGATTCAAACGATTGATGAATGGGCACGTAAAGAACCCCAACGTCCTGTTTATTTAACCGAAGAAAAAGTCTCTACGTATGGAGAGTTAAAAGAAAAGTCAGACAATCTAGCCGCTTATTTAGCTGAGCTGAAAACGGACAAGTCAGCGATTGTCGTATACGGAGAATTAGATTTTGAAATGATTGTGAGTTTTCTAGGCGCATCGAAAGCTGGTTTTAGCTATATCCCCATTGATGCACATACACCAAAAGAACGCATTGAACTAATTCTAAACGTAGCCAAACCAACCGCAGTGATTGCTGTGCATGAATGGCCTGAGTTAGCCACCGAAGTGCCAGTAATTACGGCGGAAGAATTAACAGAAATGATGATGCATGCACCTCGACATGCGCCTGCGTTGACGCCTGTCACAGGAGCAAGTAATTACTATATCATTTTCACTTCAGGGACAACTGGCGTACCAAAGGGTGTGCAAATCAGCCATGATAATTTAGTTAGCTTTACGAATTGGTTGTTGCAAGATTTTGGTTTAGAAGAAGGGGCCCGCTTTTTAGCACAGGCACCTTATTCGTTTGATTTATCGGTGATGTCTATTTATCCCGCATTGGCGTTAGGCGGCTCATTAACTCCGTTACCCAATGAAATCATTAACGATTTTAAACAATTATTTACGCGTTTGCCACAATTAACAATCGACGTCTGGGTTTCAACACCGTCCTTTATTGAATTGTGTCTAATGGAACCAAGCTTCGATGGTGAACATCTACCAGCACTGCGCACGTTTTTATTCTGTGGAGAAGAATTACCAAAACCAACGGCTGAGAAATTAGCCGCTCGTTTCCCAACTGCGCATATTTATAATACGTACGGGCCGACAGAAGCGACTGTAGCGATTAGTGCCATTGAAATCACTCAAGAAGTTTTAAAAAGTGTCCAACGTTTACCAATCGGGTATGTGAAAGAGGATACGCAAATTTATATTATGGAAGGCATGTCAAAATTACCTACAGGTGAAATTGGTGAAATCGTCATTGCTGGACCAAGTGTTTCCAAAGGCTATCTAAATAATCCTGTGAAAACAGCTGAAGCTTTTTTCCAATTAGATGGCGTACCAGCTTATCGCACAGGCGATGCTGGAAAGTTAGTCGATAACCTATTGCAGTATGAGGGACGCTTAGATTTTCAAATTAAATTGCATGGCTACCGCATTGAGTTAGAAGAAGTGGATCATCACTTAACGAATGTTTCCTACGTGAAACAAGCAGTCGTTGTGCCGAAATATCAAGGAAATAAAGTCCAACAATTAATTGCCTATGTCGTTCCGCAAGCGCATGAATTTTCAAGTGATTTTCAATTAACTAAGGCAATTAAACAAGAATTAGCCACGTTGACAATGGACTACATGATTCCACAAAAATTTGTATATGTTGAACAATTACCTTTGACAAGTAATGGCAAAATTGATCGGAAAGGGTTGATGAATGAGGTGAATGCCACATGATGAATTTTCCTCATATGATTCCCTATAATGCACCGTATTACTTCGTTCTGCTAATTGCGGCTCTGTTGCCAATGATTTTAACCTTAGCCATTAAAGGGACACGTTGGCCTTGGTACCAAACACTCGTGACATTGGTCTTTCTATATATCAGTTTTGGTGGCGAATTTTGGCAACAAGGAGTCGCTCTGATTGTATATGTTATTTATCAAACGTTACTAACGTGGGGCTATGCGGCTTATCGAAAAAATAAAAATGCGGGTTGGGTCTTTTATCTGGCTGTCTTTTTAGCTATATTACCGCTTGTTTGGGTGAAAGTTTCTCCCTTCATGACAGGCAAAACAACCTTACTTGGCTTTTTAGGGATTTCTTATTTAACCTTTAAAGCGGTCCAAGTGGTCATGGATTTACGGGATGGTGTAATGAAAGAATATCATCCGTTCCGTTACATTCAGTTTCTCTTGTTTTTCCCGACTATTTCTTCAGGACCTATCGATCGTTATCGGCGCTTTGAAAAAGATTTGAAAAACCCGCCGAGTGCGGAGAAATATTTAGACTTTTTAGAAAAAGGAATTTTTTATTTATTTCTAGGATTTTTATATAAGTTTATTATCAGTCATTATCTTGGTGGTGTCTTTTTACCACATGTGGAAAAAATGGCCTTGGCACAAGGTGGTTTATCTTGGTGGACAGTCGGCTATATGTATAATTACAGTTTGTATCTATTCTTTGATTTCGCAGGCTATAGTTTACTGGCCGTTGGCACAAGTTATTTAATGGGCTATGATACACCAATGAACTTTAACAAACCGTTCCTAAGTTGGAATATTAAAGAATTCTGGAATCGTTGGCACATGACCTTATCTTTTTGGTTCCGTGATTACATTTACATGCGCTTAATGTTTTTCTTAATGAAAAAGAAAGTCTTTAAGAGTCGGATTGTGACTTCTAATATTGGTTACTTTGCGTTGTTCTTAATCATGGGCATTTGGCATGGATTAACGTGGTTCTACATCGCTTATGGGCTCTACCATGCAACACTAATTTGTGTGACAGATGCTTGGCTACGTTTTAAGAAAAAACATAAAGACAAGATACCATCAAACAAATTTACACATGCATTTGCAGTCTTTTTAACTTTCCAAGCGGTTTGTGTCAGCTTCCTGATTTTCTCAGGATTTTTAGACAAACTATGGTTTAAATAAACAAAAATAAAAATATAAAGGGGCAATTTACAATGAACATTCAAGAAACAGTATTAAACATTTTAGAAGATATTACAGGAACAGACGAAGTTGTGAACAATCAAGATATTCAATTATTTGAAGAAGGATTATTGGACTCTTTAGCAACGGTTCAATTATTAGTAGAAATTGAAGGACAATTAGGAATCCAAGTTCCTGTATCAGACTTTGACCGTGAAGTATGGGGAACACCAAAACAAATCATTCAACAAGTGGAAGCTTTACAATAATGTCTAGAAAAAAACGACTAATTAGAATCTTAGGTCCAGTGCTTTGTTCAGCGGTCTTGGTTGCAGTGTTCTTTTTTGCACCGTTCAGAATCAATTTAACTTCCGAAAAAACGTTGAAGGAAGCATCAACGTCAATGGCACCGAACGTTTTAAAAGGCAATGTGATTAAAAACAAAGCAGTGGCTTCTGGTAAATATGTTCCTTTTTTTGGCTCTTCTGAATTAAGTCGATTTAGTGCTTTCCACCCTAGTGTGCTCTCTGAAAAGTATCAACGGAACTACCGACCGTTTTTACTAGGAGAAGCGGGCACACAGTCATTAACCCAAGCGATGGTCATTCATTCGATGGGCGATGCGATCGCCAATAAAAAAGCGGTCTTTATTTTATCTCCGCAATGGTTTGTCAAAAAGGGTGTACCTAATGATAGTTTTGGTGCACACTATTCACAATTACAAACCTACCAATGGTTAGCTAATTTAACCGAATTAACCAGCGGTGACCAATATCTAGCACAACGTTTGACCAAATTTCCAGTTGTTCAAAAAGACAAAGTCTTAATGGAAACTTTGGCAAATCTGCAGGCAGGGCAACTTCCCCAACGCTCTCAACGAGATTATTTTATAATGAATCTCCGTTTCTTGAATCGTGAGGATGAATTGTTTAGCCAAATTGGCATGGTTAGCAGAGAACCAATTGTTGAAAAAGATATGAAACAATTACCCGCTACGTATAATTTTAATGAATTAGATCAGCTAGCTGGAAAAATTGCGGCAAAAGCCATTAATAATAATAAATTTGAAATTAGTAACGGTTTTTATCGCCAACGGATTAAACCAGTTTTACCGAAATTAGCTCATTCACAAAAGAAATGGGATTATCGTTTTTCTCCAGAATATGGTGATTTCCAAGCTGCGTTAGAACAGTTAGCAGAAAAAAATGTCGATGTTTTATTTGTAATCCCACCTGTTAACAAACGTTGGTCGGACTATACGGGCTTGTCACAAGATATGTTGCAACAAGTAGCACGCAAGCTGAAATATCAACTTCAAGAGCAAGGCTTTACTAACATTGCTGACTTCTCAACATGTAGTAATGAACGTTACTTTATGGCGGACACGATTCATTTAGGTTGGCGTGGTTGGCTCGCTGTTGATCGTCAAGTAGATGAATTTATGAAACAACCTGCGTCTAAAAAGTTAGCGTATCAAATTGATGATCGTTTTTATCAGACAGATTGGCAACAACAAAATCCATTGGTCTTACCTCAATTTTAAGAAGGCAAGATGGATTAAGTACCAATTATTTGAAGCGGACTAGAAGCGCTTCGTAACAATGAAAATAGCCTGTACCTGCCGTTGAATAACGAGCGTGCAGGCTGTTTTTTCGTTTACTTTTAGTGGAGAACGGTGCTCAATTTATTTTTTGTAAGTATTTTTTTAGTTCGTGGTATAATGGATAAAATTGGTTTTTGAGGGGAGTTATTTTTATGGATGCAAAAGAAGAAAAAATGTTAATTGATTTAACAAGTGCTAAAGGGATTGCTGGGAATGAAGACGAAGTACGTTCGTTATTTAAAAAGTATGCAGCACCGTATGCGGATAAATTTTTATATGATGGCCTTGGCAGTATTATTGCAAAAAATGTTGGTGATAAAGAAGGACCAAAAGTCTACATTTCTGGGCATATGGATGAAGTCGGTTTCATGGTTACCCAAATCACAGAAAAAGGCTTTTTAAAATTTCAAACCGTTGGCGGTTGGTGGGGGCAAGTGATGTTGGCCCAACAAGTTCAGATTAAAACCACGACTGGTAAGTTTTACCATGGTGTCATTGGGTCTAAACCACCACATGTGTTAACAGCGGAAGTTCGTAACAAACCCTATGAGATTGCAGATATGTTTATTGATATTGGTGCAAGTAGCGATCAACAAGTTGCAGAATGGGGGATTCATCCAGGGGATATGGTGACACCATATATTGACTATCGTCGCATGAATGATACAAAATTTTTATTGGCAAAAGCGTGGGATAACCGAATTGGTACGGCCGTTTCATTAAAAGTTTTAGAAAATTTAGCGACAGAAGGGCACCCCAATATTTTATTTGCAGGCAGTGATGTGCAAGAAGAAGTCGGGCTACGCGGTGCGCAAACAAGTACGCATCTTGTGAATCCAGACATAGCGTTTGCTTTAGACACAGGAACAGCTGGTGACACACCAGGAATGACACCTAAAGAAGCCGACTCTGTTTTAGGTGAAGGGCCACAAATTTTGATTTATGATGCATCAATGATTCCGCATAAAAAATTACGTGATTTTGTTATTCAAGTGGCGGAAGAAAATAACATTCCCTTCCAATATACAGTGATTACAGGGGGAGGTACGGATGCTGGCCGCATGCATTTAACGCGCAACGGGATTCCATCATTAGCCATCACGGTGCCTGTTAGATATCTGCATTCACATACCTCAGTTATTCATGAAGATGATTATTTCAACACAGTCAAATTAGTCACAGAAGTGGTGAAACGTCTAGATAAAGAAACAGTCGCTAAATTGACTAGTTATTAGTTTCAGAAAGGATGGAATGAATGAAAAGTTTAGTAACAAATTCGCAACATCGTGCCAATGCTCGCAGAGCCCTTGATGGGCAATGGGGGATCATGGCTTGGTTAACTTTCTTAGGAGTGGTTTTACAGAGCTTCTTAACATCGATTGTGCAAAATTTATTTTCTGGTGAAAATCAAGTTTTTCAAAGTAGTTTTGCCGCAGTATTACTGCAAATTTTTGTTTTATTCGCGTTAAGTTATGCGCTATATTACGCAGCCTTGAAGGTGTTGCGTGGTGAAAAGGTGCGGGTCAATATTTTAATGAGTGTTTTTCAAGGAAAATATTATGGTCCGCTATTCGTGGTCAACCTACTTCAAAAAGTACTTGAACGTGTAATTGGTTTGTTATTTTTGTTACCAATTTTATTTGGTGCAGGGACAACCTTGTATTTCAAATTGATGTTTAGTACAGTTACACCAGAGGAAATCCAAACCTTTTTCTTAAATGATTTTTCCTTTTTCCTAGCGTTTGGCGTTGCCACTATCTTGATCTTTTTAATTGGTTTGTTTGTGAGTGGCGTCTTTCAATTTGCTGTGTGGCTACGTTTTGATAATCCAGAACTGCCAATTATGATGGCGTTGAAACAGGCGTTATATTTAATGAAAAATCGTTTTTGGCAATATTTATGTTTACAATTTTCTTTTATTGGTTGGTATATTGTGGGCTTTTTAGCTATTGGTATCGGTCTATTATGGGTGATTCCTTATAACCATGTAGCGTTAGCTAGTTTTTATCAAACTGCCTTAGAAGAAAAAGGTTTAGCCGAAGAATAAAAAAGAAGCTTGAATCCTTTGTTATCTCGACAAAGGATTCAGGTTTTTTCTTTGGTCTTTTTGTGAAAATTTAAGCGTTTTAACCTCGTTTTTCCGTTATTTTATGGTAACATGGAAGTATCGTATTGAAGGAGGTTGTCCACACATGAAATTGACTGTCTTAGGCTGTTTAGGTGCTTATCCATACAAAGGAGAAGGAACGAGTTCCTATTTGTTAGAATCTGAAGGCTTTCATTTGCTTATTGATGCAGGCAGTACAACATTAGTGCGTTTAGAAAACTATCTAGATCCATTGAAATTAGATGCTGTCATTCTGTCGCATTATCATCATGACCATATCGCAGATTTAGGCGTTTTACAATATTATCGTCAGCTTTATCCAACGCTGGAACCGACTCCTATTTTGCCAATATATGGCCATACACAAGATCAAATGCATTTCAAAGAACTAACGCTTCCTAACGTTTCCGAAGGGAAAGAGTATTTTGAAGCAGAAGAGTTGGCAGTAGGACCATTTTTAATTACTTTCATGGAAACGATTCATCCTGTCACTTGTTACGCGATGCGGATTGTTGAAAAAGCGACCGGCAAAGTCTTTGTCTTTACAGGAGACTCTGGTTACTTAGCAAGTTTTGAAGACTTTGCAAAAGACGCGGATTTATTCTTAGCGGATACGTACTTATTTGAAGGTAATGAACGACATCATGCACATTTTACATCAAGAGAAGCGGGTGAAATTGCCAAAGCCGCACAAGTCAAACAATTGATGTTGACCCATTTACCACAACATGGGTCATTGGAACAACTACGTGAAGAAGCGCAAAACTATGCTGGAACGGAAATTCCAGTGACATTAGCCCAACCAGATTTAACAGTTGAGATTTAAAAAAGTAACTATACCAAGGGAGAGAACCGATTGTGATTTTTGTACCGAATGAAAATAATGACCCACGAGTGAATTTAGCAATTGAAACATATTTGTTAACAGAAATGCCTTTAGATGAGCCCATCCTTTTATTTTACATTAACGAGCCGTCAATCATTATTGGCCGTAACCAAAATACAATTGAAGAAATTAACAAAGAATATGTAGATGAGCACGGCATTCATGTTGTTCGTCGCTTAAGTGGCGGCGGCGCCGTTTATCATGATCATGGTAATTTGAATTTTAGTTTTATTATGCCAGATGACGGCAACTCTTTCCGTGATTTTGCGAAAGTTACCCAACCAATTATTCAAGCATTGCACGACTTAGGCGTTGAAGGTGCCGAATTAAAAGGGCGCAATGACCTAGTGATTAATGATATGAAGTTTTCAGGAAATGCGATGTACGCTACCAACGGCCGCATGTTTGCACATGGAACCTTAATGTTTGATAGTGATATTGATGAAGTTGTAAATACATTGAAAGTACGGAAAGATAAAATCGAATCTAAAGGTATCAAGTCTGTTCGTTCACGGGTAACAAACATTAAACCATTTTTATCTGAAGATAAACAAGAGATGACAACGGAAGAATTCCGCCAAGAAATTCTTTTGAAAATTTTCGGCGTAGATTCGATCGACCAAGTTAAAACGTATGAATTAACTGATCAAGACTGGGCGGCTATTAACAAAATTTCAGAGCAATACTATCGCAATTGGGATTGGAATTATGGTAAATCACCTGCATTTAACTTAGAACGTCGCCATCGTTTCCCAATTGGTTCAATTGAAATGAAAATGAATGTGGCGGATGGTGCCATTCAAGAAATTAAAATCTTTGGGGACTTCTTTGGGCTTGGTGAAATTAAAGATGTTGAAGATATTTTAACCGGCGTGAAATATGATAAAGCTTCTTTAGAAGAAGCCATTGATCAAATTGACGTTAAAAAATACTTTGGCAATATCGAAAAAGAAGATTTGCTTGGGTTAATTTATTAAAAAAAAGACAGCCGTTTCAAACGGTTGTCTTTTTTCTAGCTAAAAAATAATTTTTAGCTTTTAGAAAGGTAGTACTATGTGCAAAATCGTCGAAACGATTTTTATCAGGGAACTATCAAATAGCTCGCCTGCATATGTACTTGAACCAAGTCAAGTCCGGGAATTTGGTTATGTGCTTCACTATAAATCACTATCTGTAAAGAGTATACAAGATTTCCTTTCTTTTGTGATACCAAATTTTTACAGACAAAGTAGTAAAATTTGACGTTTCTTATTTTAGCAAGGTTATAGGCTTGTTTTGGGGCTTGAAATAGCAAGAATTGAGAGTGATTTAAGGGAAAATATTAACATATGTAGAAGTATTTTTATAAGAAATAACGAGAAAAAATCAATAAGTATGTTCTTGAAGGCTACTTTTTGACGTTTTCTAATTAAAACTTAATAAAAAATAGCGGAAACAAAGAAAAAATGTGCTTACAAAAAGTAATCCGCACTTAGCTAGGAAGTTAAGAATGTGTAGGTTATTTTCAAACAAATACTAAGAATCCTATTTCAATCCTTTACAGAGGAACAAGGAATTCGTATAATAAAGGGACGAAAAGGAGCGAAAGTGATGAGAAACGAAATGATGCATCGACCAGTCGTTAAACCAGAATTGGTTGAGTATATGCGTACAAAACAAAAGAAACTTCCCGGAGAATTAGGTGCAGTAGAGGCGGAAGCCAATGAAGCAGGGGTGCCGATTATTCCGCACGAAACAGTAGTTTTTCTACAATTTTTGCTAGGACAACTAAAGCCTAAAAATATTTTAGAAATCGGGGCAGCAATTGGTTTTTCTTCAAGCTTGATGGCCCAATTTGTTGGTGAAGATGGTCACGTGACCACGATTGATCGTTTTGACGTAATGATAAAAAAAGCGAAGAAAACCTACCAACGCCTAGACTTAGAAGAAAAGGTCACTCTTTTAGAAGGACAAGCAGCTGAGATTCTACCAACGTTGGAAGGACCTTATGACTTTATTTTTATGGATAGTGCCAAATCAAAATACATTGAATTTTTACCTGAATGTTTACGGTTGCTGCCAGTTGGCGGTGTTTTAATGGTGGATGATGTATTTCAAGCTGGGACAATTTTAGACCCTGCTGAGGAAGTACCGAAAAAAAATCGAGCGATTCATCGTAAATTAAACCAATTTTTAGATGTAGTCATGGCGCATCCTGATTTAACTTCTACTTTAGTTCCTCTTGGTGATGGAGTTATTTTAATTACCAAAGAGAAAGAAACGATTATTTTAGATAGTTAAAGAATGTCTTCACAAAAAGAAAGCGAATCATTAAAAAGCAAGTTCTTTTAATGATTCGCTTTCTTTTTTATGTTATTTAAAAAGTTATCTCACTATTTCTAATTGAGAATGATAATCACAAAATTCTCAATAGGACAGTATTATGTGTTAATAAAACCTTGTTTGTTTATAATTATTCTATTGACGGAATAATTATAAACTGTTATCCTTAAAGAGTAAAAAAACAGAGGAGGAACGACAATGAATTTAATTAATCAAAAACTTTTTGACTTTGAATGTGATGCCTATCACGATGGTGAATTTACACGAGTATCAACAGAAGATATTTTAGGAAAATGGAGTATTTTCTTCTTTTATCCAGCTGATTTTTCTTTCGTGTGTCCTACGGAATTAGGGGATATGCAAGAGCATTATGCGCATTTACAGGAATTAAATTGTGAGGTTTACTCTGTTTCAGAAGATAGTCATTATGTGCATAAAGCATGGGCTGACGCTACAGAAACGATTGGAAAAATTAAATATCCAATGTTAGCCGATCCCAACGGTCAACTTGCTCGTTTCTTTGGCGTTTTAGATGAAGCTTCTGGAATGGCTTACCGTGCTTCATTTATTGTGAGTCCAGAAGGTGACATCAAATCTTATGAAATCAACGACATGGGTATTGGTCGTAATGCTGAAGAACTTGTTCGTAAATTAGAAGCTTCTCAATTTGTAGCAGAACATGGTGATAAAGTTTGTCCAGCCAATTGGCAACCAGGAGAAGAAACAATTGCGCCAAGCTTAGATTTAGTTGGTAAAATTTAAATTCGCTTTGTAAATAGAGGTCAAAGAGTTGGATAAAACAGAGAAAATGTTTTGTTCAGCTCTTTTTCTGAAACACAGAAGAAAGAGGAGAAGCAAGTGACAGAAGAAATCTACGATTTGATTATTATTGGTGGCGGCTCAGCTGCTTTATCTGCAGGTATCTATGCAGGTCGCGCAATGATGGATACCTTAATTATTGAAAAAGACAAAATTGGCGGACAGGTAACGACGACTTCTGAAATTGTGAACTATCCAGCGATTCGTCACACAACAGGTCCAGAACTAATGGAAGAAATGCGCATTCAAGCACAAGACTTCGGTGTAGCTTTTACAAAAGACGAGATTATTGATGTTGATTTTAGTCAAACGATAAAAACTGTTCAATCGGCGAGTCAAACCTACCAAGCATATGCAGTATTGATTGCGACAGGGGCCTCTGCTCGTAAAATTGGTTTCCCTGGTGAAAGTGAATTTACAGGACGCGGCGTGGCCTATTGTTCTACTTGTGATGGGGAGTTTTTCCAAGGCCTAGATATTTTTGTGATTGGTGGCGGTTATGCAGCAGCGGAAGAGGCCGTTTATTTGACACGTTACGGTAAATCAGTAACGATGATTATCCGAGAACCCGATTTTACATGTGCAAAATTAACTGCGGAGGCGGCTAAAAATCACCCGAAAATTAAGATTGTTTATAACACAGAAGTGAAAGAAATTACGGGAGATGATTTTGTCCGAAAAGCTGTGTTTGTCAATAACCAGACGGGAGAAGAAACGGTTTATGAAGCGCCAAAAGACAGTACATTTGGTCTGTTTGTTTTTGCTGGAAATAAACCAAGTACAGAAATTTTTGAAGGGAAAATTGCTTTAGACCGTGGGTATGTGCCAACAACTGAGAATATGGAAACCAATATTCCTGGCGTTTATGCAGCAGGAGATTTACGAATAAAAGAATTACGTCAAATTGTGACGGCGGTTGCAGACGGTGCAATTGCCGCCACTCATGCGCAACGTTACGTGACAGAACAAAAAACACAGGCGGGCCAACCGATTGTAACGAAGCGAATGACTGAACGATTAGCTAATCAATCTGCCCCTGAAACAAACAGTCAGCAATCAAAAGAAAAACAGCCAGCGAAAGTTACTGGTAAGCATCAGTGGTTCCCAGAAAGTATGCGCCAACAATTAAGCGGTATTTTCGCTAAACTAACCAAAAAAGTGACATTGCTTCAGTTTTTGGATGCAAGTGATGAAAAATCATTGGAACTTCAGTCATTCTTAACAGAATTTGCAAGTCTGGATCAGAAGATTACTTTAGAAACGATTTTGAAAGATACTGAGCCAGCCAAAGAATTGCTGTATGGGATTGAAAAAATGCCTAGCGTTGTGCTCTTAGATGCGGCAGGAAACTATACAGGAATTAAATTTAGTGGTATTCCTAGTGGCCATGAAGTAAACTCGTTGGTTTTGGCAGTTTATAATGTCGGCAGCGAGGGACAGCCGTTAGAAGCAAGTCTGCAAAAGAACATACTTGCATTGCCAAAAAGAAAAATAGAAATCTTTGTTTCACTAACATGTCATTTCTGTCCCGATGTCGTGGCCGCTTGCCAACGGATTGCATCAATTAATCCTCATGTTGAAGCAGAAATGGTGGACATTAGTCTATTTCCAGAGTTGAAAAAAGAAAAGAAAATTATGAGCGTTCCAGCAATGCTGATTGATGGCGAACAAATGATTTTTGGTTCAAAAACAATGACCGAAATTATTGAAGCCTTGGCTTAAAAGAGGCGGAAAAAAGTAAATAGCCTAAAGACCTAAGTCATTCAAAAAAGTGAGAAATACGTCGAGATGATGTATTTCTCACTTTTTTCGCATAGTTAGTCAAGTACCTTTTTTGATTAAGCGATTGAGTTTCCTAAAAAGAATTAAAAAGACACAACAGCAAATGAACAATAGGCTTCCTGTTAGTGGTAAAAAGATACCTTGCATGTAGCTATCGATATGCATTAAACCAGGCACCTCGCTGAAAAAATCATGGATAAACTGTTGAATGAGCTTATTAGCTAGAAAAGCGGCTAAAGGCAAAATAAAAATCAAATAATAGAGGGGTTGTAAGGCATAGCTAATTAAAATTTGTAATTTTGTCGTACCTAAAAGAGCTAAGATCAGTAAGTCGTTTTTTTGCTCTAAAAAAGTTAGGAAGAAAGCTCGGCAAATATAACTAATCAGGAAGAAAAAGAGTGTTCCAGTGCTGATTCCAGCCAAACCTCTGAAAATTTTCAAGGGAGGAATCACTGCATAATTATCAAGAAGAATCATTTGTGAAAGCCATCGAGAAAACAACAAAGTCAATAATAGAGCAGAAAAAGTCAGAAAACTAATAATAAAGATAAGAATCAACGTACTAAATTGGTTTTTTGAGCGCCACGCATTTTTGAGAGAGTCTGTGAATAAGTAAAGAATCGAATACATCATCGCGTCCTTTCTGAAAAATTTTTGTTTTAGCGGAAAAGTTATGTAAAAGAAAAGACGTTATCTCCAGCCAACTAGCCAATGAAAGAGATAACGCCTTCGCTGGAAACAAGAACTGGATTATTTCACCAATACTAATTTTTTTAAAGGTTCAACCCCAAATCGTTGTTCTTGCTGTAAAAGAATTTCGGCACAAGCACGGCTATCTTCTAAAGCATCATGATGATTATTTAAAGTGATATTGAGGTTTTCACAAACGGTATTTAATTTATGATTAGGAAATTCAGGAAACAGTTTGCGACTCGTTTTGACAGTACATAAAGAAAGGTAATTAGGTTGTTCTAAGCCATAGTAATCTAAACAGCCAGCCAAAACGCTACAATCAAAACTTGCGTTGTGAGCGACCACTAACCGATTTGGCTGAAAACAATGCTGAATTTGTTGCCATACTTCAGGGAATTTGGGCGCATTGGCAACATCTGATTCATGAATGCCGTGAATTTGCGTATTTCGCCAGAAAAAAGGTGTTTCTGGTTTGATTAACGTGTAAAATTCATCCACAATCCGACTATTTTCTACTTTAACAATTGCAATGGAACAGGCACTATGTTTATCATAACTAGCTGTTTCAAAGTCAAAAGCGTAAAAGTTCATTAAAAAAACTCCTTTCAACGCGTTGAGTAACACTTAAAAATCAAGTACAACTTCCACTGGACAATGATCACTACCAAGAATATCTGTATGGATTTTAGCACTGACTAAACGCTCATTCAAGGATTCTGACACAACGAAATAGTCAATCCGCCAACCTGCGTTATTTTTTCGTGCATTAAAGCGATAACTCCACCATGAGTAGATGCCCTCAGCTTCTGGATAAAAATAACGGAATGTATCAGTGAAACCACTGTCTAATAAATCAGTAAATTTTTGCCGTTCTTCAGGCGTGAACCCCGCATTTTTTTGATTGGTTTTCCAATTTTTTAAATCAATATTTTGATGAGCTACGTTTAAATCACCGCAAAGAATTACGGGTTTTTCTTGATTTAATTCGTTTAAATAGGCACGAAAAGCATCTTCCCATGTCATTCGATAAGCTAAACGCTTTAGTTCAGCTTGTGAGTTTGGTGTGTAGCAAGTGACTATGAAAAATTCTGGATATTCTAAAGTGATCACGCGGCCTTCTTGATCGTGAGCCTCGATACCTAAGCCATAGCGAACACTTAACGCTTCTTCTTTAGCGAAAATTGCTGTGCCAGAATAGCCTTTTTTTTCGGCGTAATTCCAATACTGATGATAGCCAGGAAGTTCTAAATCAATTTGCCCAGCTTGTAATTTTGTTTCTTGTAAACAGAAAAAATCTGCATCTAATTCATTAAAAACATCCATAAAATTCTTTTTAACAACCGCTCGTAAGCCGTTGACATTCCAAGAAATACATTTCATTGTTGAAACTCCTTTCAAATAAGAAACGCTTTTGCTCGTTTCAGTGCAAACCAGAACCAAAGAAAAGGTCGCTTGGTGCTTTCTTCTATTCTAATACTTTTTAAAGAAGTTTTAAATACTTGAAAAGAAAAAGAGAAAATGACTGATTTTTGGAAAGAAGTAGTCTATGATAAAATAGTAAAAAGAGCAGAAATGAGGACAAACGAATGAAAATTGGAGTCATTGGTTTAGGAAATATTGCACAAAAAGCGTATTTGCCAACTTATAGTGAATGCCGCCATTTGGCAGAGTTTGTGTTAGCAACTAGAAACCCAGAAACACGACAAAAAATCGCTGATCAGTATGGCTTTACAGAAACCGTTGGGACCATAGAAGAATTGATTGAAGCAAAGATTGATGCTTGCTTTGTCCATGTAGCCACAAAAGTGCATGGTGCAGTCGTTCGCCAATTATTACAGGCTGGTATTCACGTCTTTGTGGACAAACCTTTAAGTGAAGAGCTTGCTGAAGTCAAAGAATTACAAGCATTGGCAGCAGCAAAAAATCTGTGTCTGATGGTTGGTTTCAATCGTCGTTTTGCCCCTTATACGGAAGTATTGAAAAATATTCCTGAAAAACAAACTATTTTTATTAAAAAGAACCGCATCAATACAACGAGAGAAACAAGTTTTATGATGTATGATTTATTTTTACATGTCGTTGATACCGCAGTTTATTTAGCGGAAGGACCGCTCCACGTGGTGCAGTCAAAATTAGTGGAAGAAAACGGTTATTTAAAACGAGCAATTTTACAATTAGAAACCGAACAGACAACGATTGTTTGTTCCATGGATTTACACTCTGGGGCCAATACTGAAACTTTTGAAGTCACCAGCCTCACAGGTACTTATCGCTTGGAAAATTTAACGCATTTGACCATCCAAACAGAAGAAGAATGCCAAGTAAAAGAGATGGGAGATTGGACGCCAACATTGGAAAAAAGAGGTTTTTACCAAATGGTTACTGCTTTCATCCAGGCCATTAAAAAACCGCAAGAGCAAGAGTTAAAACAAGAAAAAGTCTATGAAAGTCATGCGTTATGTGAAGAAATGCTACGCCAACAACAACGGCATGTTCTTTAAAGAGGACTAGCAACTTTCTTTCTATCATGCTAGAATAAGACAGATATTTTGAAAAGAAAGGACTAACTTTCGTGAACACTAAAGCTATGTTAGAAACATTAAACGAAATTACTTTATTAGTAGATGAACCATTAAAAAACGTAACCTTTACCAAAACAGGCGGCCCAGCTGATGTGTTGGCCTTACCCAAAACAAAAAAAGAAGTCGAAGAGATTGTGGCGTATTGCCGAGAACAAGGACTTTCATGGTTAGTATTAGGCAATGCTAGCAACTTGATTGTTCGTGATGGCGGTATTCGCGATGTCGTGATTATGCTAACAGAAATGAAAGAAATCAAAGTAGCCGGTACCACCATGATTGTGGATGCTGGTGCCAAGCTGATTGATACAACCTACGAAGCCTTAGCAGCTGATTTAACTGGTTTTGAATTTGCTTGTGGCATTCCAGGAAGTGTCGGCGGTGCTGTTTATATGAATGCTGGAGCATATGGCGGGGAAATTAAAGATGTTTTCCAGTCTGCAGAAGTGCTGTTGGCAGATGGAACTATCCAAACCATGACGAAAGAAGACCTGAATTTCCGTTATCGTCATAGTGAAATTCAAGAATTACATTGCATTGTCTTGCAAGCAACGTTTGCTTTAGAAAAAGGAAACCATGCAGAAATTAAAGCCCAAATGGATGAATTAACGGAACTTCGTGAACTGAAGCAACCGCTAGAGTATCCCTCTTGTGGCAGTGTCTTTAAACGCCCTGTTGGTCATTTTACAGGAAAATTAATCCAAGACGCTGGCTTACAAGGCTTAAAATGGGGCGGTGCTCAAATTTCTGAAAAGCATGCGGGATTTATTGTTAACATCGATCATGCAACTGCAACAGATTATGTGGAATTAATTGCACATATCCAAGAAGTGATTAAAGAAAAATTTGATGTTGAATTACAAACGGAAGTTCGAATTATTGGTGAAGAAGTCTAAAGACTCTTTAATTTTTCGAATGAAAATTAAGTATACTTGTATTATGATCATAGGGAGATTATAATGAATTTTATTTATAAAAAATGGCTACCTTCAGCCATAAATTGGCTTTTTTTATTTTTTATTTCGATAACATTAATAGGTGCTTTTCGCTCAGATAACTTAAAAATCAGTACTCTTACAAACCATTTTTTTTTGATACTGTTAATAGCAATACTTGCGATAGTAGTACTCCTTTTTAGTAAACATGTTAAAAAGTGGATTGATAAATATCTGTTTGGTGTAAAAAAAATATTTGTGGAAAATATAGGATTAATTACAGGCATTTATTTTATTTTTGGCTTTTGTTTACAAGTGTTTATCTTAACTAATATTTCCGCTCCTATTGGTTGGGATGTATCAGCGATTTTTAATGGTGTAAGTGCTTTGCCTGAAAATAAAGAAGTTATCAGTAATTACCTATCAATAAATCCTAATAATTCTTTTTTCTTTTTTTTGATGTATGGAATTTCTAAGGTAATGAATCTGTTTAATCATACTTGGGGATCGTCTTGGTTTGTCTGGCAGTTGTGGAATATAATTTTTATGGATATAGGATTTGTTATCTTATTTAAAGCAGCTAAGTATTTGTTTAATAAAAAAGTTGCATATTTAACTTTCTACTTGGCTTCTTTTTCATTGATGTTTTCACCATGGATTTTAGTACCATATACTGATGTAATAATGATTCCTGTTATATCAGCTGTGCTACTTTTATATGCTAAACAAATCGAGATAAAAAATAGTGGCGTATGGAATTTAATATTTATAGGTATTCTTCTAGGTATTTGTTATCTTTTAAAGCCCTCCTCTATTGTATTCTTAATAGCATGGACTATTATTATGGGAATTAAATTACTCACTACCGGAAAGCTTTATAAAAAAAATGTTTTATCATTTTTTGTAGCGATGTTTTTCTTTATAATAACTGTGGGATGTTTTTCAATTTTTCAGAAGCAGCAAACAATCGTTAATTATGATGCTGAGATGCAAAAACCGTGGACGCACTTTGTAATGATGGGTCTGACTGGATCTGGAGGATATAGTGAGAAAGATACAAGAAAAGTGAATAGCCTTCCTACATTAGAAAAGAAAAAGAAATATACAACTGAAACTATAAAGAAACGGTTGGAAGATTATGGGATGGTAGGTTACACTAAATTTCTTCTAGTAAAACATTTTAATAATACTGATCGTGGCGATTTTGGTTGGGGACGAGATGGTACACCACAAAATCCTACAAAACCTTCGAAAAGTGAATTTCAAACGAAGCTTAGAGATACCTACTATCAACAAGGAAAACGTACAAATAATCTTCGGTTTGTCATGCAAATACTGTGGATTATAGTTTTACTAGGAATGTTGTTATCTTTTTTTGTTAAGGACATTCAAGGAGGTACACTATTAATAATAAAATTAACGATTATAGGAGCATTTCTATATTTGCTTTTATTTGAAGGTGGACGATCTAGATATTTAATTCAGTATTTACCATTCTTCTATCTTTTATCGGCAAATGGTTTGGCACGAATTAATGACATTGTTTCTATAAACGGAATAAAAAAATCATTTACATCAACGGACTATAGAGGCTCTTTGCCAATAAGGACTGATGAGTTGTAAAAAATCAATTTTAGATTCATCAGTTCCCTAAATTATAGAGATATTTTAGTAGAAAATAAAAAACAACGATACAGTTCCCATAAAAGGAGCTATATTGTTGTTTTTTACTTATATTACTAATAGTTTTCGTTTGGTAATTCGTAAATTTTACTCGTCTTCTAAATTTTCCAATTCTACAACTTTAAAGTTTTTCCGCTCTAAATGTTCTACAATGGCTGTACACGTTTCGGCAGTTGTGCCGGCTGGTAAAGTAATAAGTGTGCGACGAACAAATTCTTCACTATCAACATCCAATGTAATACAGCTGGCGATGCTGCTATATTTGGCAATGATTTTTGAAATGGCTGCTAAGTCGCCTTGTTGACCAACTGAAGCAATCGTTAAAACATAGCTCCCTTGTTTTACATTCCAAGATTGCGCTAAAATATTTAATAAGGTGCTGTGTGTTAAAATGCCGTAAAAATAATTATTTTCATCTAAAACAGCAATGTAAGGTAGTTCTTTAATAGTAAAAAATACCTTGAAAAATGAAGTGTTGACATAAATAAATTTTGTGGCATTTTTTAACAAATAGGTAACAGGTAAACTCATATCGCCACCGTTTGCTTTATGGCGGTAAATATGCATTTTATAGATATTTCCTCGGAAAATTTTTCCAGATTCGTCTAAAATTGGGACACAACGGTAACCTGAGTCTTCTAAAATAGAAAGAGCTTCTTCTAGAGTACAAGATTCATTGACTGTTGTTAAATTATCTTTTTTAATAACTACAGATTTTAATAACATAAACAGGCCTCCTAAGGGTTCATTTTTAATAAATTTATCATATCATAACTTAGCAGAAAACAATAGCTGAGACCTCAGAATAAAAGCAATTTTGTTAAAATAAATAGAAAATAAAGAAAAATCAGATATTTTGTAAAAGAAATCAAGCACGTATTCGCGATAATGGTAAAAAATTACGTAAGAATCGGCACAGCGCTTCTTTAAAAAGTAAATTAAACTTTGACAACTTTTTCGAATAATGGTACTGTTAAGAAGTAAATTTGTGAATAGAGGAGGTCGAAGAACATGGCAACAAAGAAAGCAGCTCTTGCTTGTTCCGTTTGTGGCTCTCGCAACTATTCTAAATCCGTTAGTGAAGGTAAACGTGGCGAACGCTTAGAAATCAATAAATTCTGTAAATATTGTAATCAATACACGTTACATAAAGAAACGAAATAGATTTAGAGGAGGGTATCAACATGAAATTTTTCCGCAGCGTTGCTGATGAGATGAAGCAAGTAACTTGGCCAACAAAAAAACAATTGCGTAAAGATACATTAGTTGTAATTGAAACATCTATTTTATTTGCAGCATTGTTCTTTATCATGGATACTGTTATCCAAACGGCATTTGGCTGGATTTTAAAATAATTAATTCTAGTATTTCCCGACGAGGGGTGCTATAATAGTATTCGAGAAAAAGCTTCGGGAAACTGAGCTTTTTTTATTTGCTCGAAAAAAATAAACTAAAACATTTAAAGGAGCCGAATCAGTAATGGAAACTTTTGAAAGAAATTGGTACGTATTGCACACCTATTCAGGCTATGAAAATAAAGTAAAAGCAAACATTGAATCACGTGCACAAAGCATGGGGATGGGCGATTATATTTTTCGTGTCGTTGTACCAGAAGAAACAGAAAAAGAAGTCAAAAATGGTAAAGAAAAAGAAATCGTTCATAAAACTTTCCCTGGTTATGTGTTAGTGGAAATGATTATGACCGATGATTCTTGGTATATTGTTCGTAACACGCCAGGCGTAACTGGTTTTGTAGGCTCACATGGTGCCGGTAGTAAACCCGCTCCTTTATTACAAGAAGAAATTAACCACATTTTACGTTCAATTGGCATGAGCACCCGTCAATCAGACTTAGAAGTAGCGCTAGGCGATACAGTGAAAATTATCGAAGGTGCCTTTTCTGGTCTTGAAGGTGTTGTGACAGAAATCGATGAAGAAAAACAAAAATTAAAAGTAAACATCGATATGTTTGGTCGTGAAACAAGTACAGAATTAGACTTTGAACAAGTCGATAACATTGATTAATAAACAAGCTGACAAACTATTGTTCAGCTGATTGATACAGATTGTAGGGTCTGGAAAAGCAGTCAACTGACTTCTTTTCCAAGCCCTTTTTTATTTCATCGCAGAAAGGAATGAAAAAAATGAAACAGGCCAAAAAATATCGTTATTTTTCTTTGCTAATGGGTCTTGTTCTATTATTAAGTGCTTGCCAAATTGGAGCAACCACGAAGAATGACAACCAAGCCGCCACAAAAGAAGCAACCGTTGAGTTAAACCGCACAACAACACCAACGCT
Source organism: Enterococcus sp. GC34 (assembly GCF_040886645.1). Taxonomy (NCBI): domain Bacteria; kingdom Bacillati; phylum Bacillota; class Bacilli; order Lactobacillales; family Enterococcaceae; genus Enterococcus; species Enterococcus sp. GC34. Next base: position 223,109 of record NZ_JBFOEF010000003.1, on the reverse strand, counting down.
CTTTTTTCATGGTTACGCGGGAACTAAAAATTCGTTTGGCTCGTTACTTCATCGCTTGGAGAAACAAGGTGCCACAACTCAAGAATTAGTGCTACTCGTTAAACCTGATGGGACCGTGGTTAAAGAGCGAGGAGCTTTAAGTGGCAAAGCGACGAATCCCAGTGTTCAAGTTCTATTTGAAGATAATAAAAACAATGAATGGAATCAAACAGAATGGATAAAAAACACATTACTCTATTTACAAAAAAATTATCAAGTGAACAAAGCCAATATTGTCGGGCACTCTATGGGTGGTGTTAGTGGTTTACGTTATTTAGGAACCTATGGGCAAGACACATCGTTACCTAAAATTGAAAAATTTGTCAGCATTGGAGCACCTTTCAATGATTTTATTGATACGAGTCAACAGCAAACCATCGAAACGGAACTAGAAAATGGCCCCACAGAAAAAAGTAGCCGCTATTTGGATTATCAAGAGATGATTAATGTTGTTCCAGAAAAACTGCCCATTTTATTAATTGGTGGTCAATTAAGTGCAACAGATTTAAGTGATGGAACGGTACCGTTATCTAGTGCCTTAGCAGTCAACGCCTTGCTAAGACAGCGAGGAACTCAAGTCACTAGCCAGATTATTAAAGGAGAAAATGCACAACATAGCCAATTACATGAAAATCCTGAAGTAGATCAATTGCTAATCGAATTTCTATGGCCGAGTAAAAAATAGCAAAAAGGCACATGTTCCATAAAAAATGGAACATGTGCCTTTTTCTATACTTTGGCTAGCGAAATAGCTTTTTTCAGCTATAATAAATAAAATTATTTATTTTTAGGAGATATTGGCATGGAATCCTCATGATTTAAATAAGCACAAATCAAGGCTTCAAAGGTGATTAATGTTTGGCCAAAAAACATTTGTGGCTGAGCGACACTTGTTGAAAACGGGCTGTAAGAGTCAGTTGAAAAAACGAGATCTGCCAGTCGACCAAGAGTTGAATTTTTGGCGCCAACAAAAGAAATGATAGGATGTTTTTTCTCTTTCGCAAGCAGAGCTGTTTCTTTTAGGTATTTTTCTTCACCAGAATGTGAAAGAATGATAAAAAGAAAATTCTGATTATTTTGACTATTTATCGAATGAGTATAGGCTGTTGTGATGCTGGGGATGCCATGAAAATTGAAAACTTCACTAATGTAAGCCGCCAAATGTCGTGAAAAGTCATGACCTAAAATAACAAATAAATGACTCTTGTGTTTGGCAAGCAGTTGACAAAACTCGTTGGTTGTTTCAAATGAAGGCGCTGTTTCAAAAGGGATTGGCTGAGAAAAATGGGCTTCTTTTAATTTGTAAATAAGTTCATTATAACCTGATAAATTTAATTTTTTGGCTAAACGAATGATGGAACTAGGCGAAGAAAAACAGTGTTTGGCAACTTCCCGAATACTCAAATCGGCTGCGTTCGTACTTTGTTGATCCAAATAATACAAAATCTGACTTTCTGTTTTCGTTAAATGATACGTTTCTTTTAAGTAATCTAAGTTCATGAGCAAACCTCCTTTATCAGATTATAAATAATTTTGTGGGAAAAAGGTATCAAAAAATAAAAAAATGAGGTGTTTTTATGAAAAGGGCAACAAAGCAAAGGCTGTCTTTGGCAGCAATCACGGTTTTACTTCTCTCGGGCTGTGGAAGTGTCGGGAAAGAAACCAAAAAACAAGAACAACAGGTATTACGGGTCGGAATTGATTCGGAATTATCAACGGCAGACGTGTCGTTGGCAATGGATAATACAGCAGCAGATGTAATGAGCCAAGTAGGGGAGGGACTTTTCTCCTTTGACGAAAAAGGAGAAGCTAAACCAGCATTGGCAACTGAAAAAGTACAGCCCTCTAATGATGGTTTAATCTATACTTTTACGATTCGAAAAGATGCAAAATGGAGTAACGGCGAGCCAATCACAGCCAATGATTTTGAATATTCTTGGAAGCGCACAGTAGACCCAAAAACAGCTTCCCCGCAAGCGTATTATTTTGAAGGGCTAAAAAATTATCATGCTATTGTTGACGGTGGAAAATCCAAAGAAGAGCTAGGGGTAACAGCCATTGATGACCATACCTTGGAAGTAGAGCTGAGCTATCCTATGAGTTATTTTCAACAGTTATTGGCGGTGCCAGCTTTTTATCCTTTAAATGAAGCATTTGTCGAAAAAACGGGCAAAAACTATGGTACATCAGCTGAGTCAACACTTTACAATGGCGCTTTCACATTGGAAGGTTGGGATGGCACGAATAATACTTGGTCCTATGTGAAGAATAAAAATTATTGGGATCAAGCGAATGTTTCGCTGGATAAGGTGGATGTCCAAGTCGTTAAAGAAGTCAATACTGGGAAAAATCTTTTCGAAGGGAAAGAATTAGATGTTGTAAAAATTTCTGGAGAAATTGTTGCACAAGAACAAGGCAATGCAGCTTTGAAAATTCGTGAAATTCCTGGAACGTATTATATCCAATTAAATACGCAAAAAGATCTTTTGGCAAATAAGAATGCACGTCGAGCGATAGCATTATCATTGAATTCTGAACGTTTAGCTAAAAATGTTTTAAATGATGGCTCAAAAAAAGCACTTGGCTTCGTGCCAACAGGTTTCACTAATCAAGAAACGCAAAAAGATTTTGCAGAGGAATTAGGAGATTTAAATCCTAGTGAACCAGAAAAAGCGAAAGAGTTATGGCAAACGGCTAAAAAAGAATTAGGAATTGAAAAAGCGGAGCTAACGATTTTAAGTTCGGATACAGAAAATGCTAAAAAAATCAGTGAGTATGTTCAAGGAGCTTTAGCAGATAATTTAGAAAATTTAACAGTCAATGTTTCGCCAGTTCCTTTTAATAATCGTTTAGAAAAAAGTCGCAGCGGAGATTTCGACATTGTGGTTGGTGGCTGGACGCCAGTATATGCTGATCCAATCGATTTCTTAAACTTACTGCAATCAAAAAATTCCAATAATTTTGGTAAATGGTCTAATAAGACCTTCGATCAGTTGCTTCAAGAAGCAAACGTAACTTATGCAAATAAATATGAAGAACGTTGGAAAACATTACAAAAAGCGGATCAATTGGTTGCGGAAGAAGCACCCCTAGTTCCTCTTTATCAATTAACAGAAGCACGCTTAGTGGACGATTCTGTCCAAAATTTAGTCTATGGTCCATTAGGTTCAGGCTATTACAAATCAGTCTCTATCAGTGACAAGTAAAGGTTGGGAAAAAATGAAAAAAAGTCAAGCTGTTCAATTAATTCAGGAACTTTCAAATGCTAATGGTGTTTCAGGCTTTGAAACAGAAGTCGTTAGAATCCTTCAACACGCAACTGCGGATTTTACTATTCAACGGCTAGATGCCATTAAAAATTTATATCTTGAGAAGAAAAATAATCTAAGTGAAGGTCCAGTTGTGCTTTTTGATGCTCATAGTGACGAAGTGGGTTTTATGATTCAAGCAATTAAAGAAAACGGCTTGTTGCGTTTTCTTCCGTTAGGTGGCTGGGTCCCTAATACGATTTCTGCACAAAAAGTTCGGATTCGTAACCGGGAAGGCACTTATCTGCCAGGCGTAGTTACTAGTCGACCCCCTCATTTTATGACACCAGAGGAACGTCAGCGGCCATTAACCATTGCTGATTTGACGATCGACATTGGCGCTACCTCAAAAGAAGAAGTAATTGAAACGTACAAAATCGATCTTGGTGCACCGGTCATTCCAGATGTGACGTGTTGTTACAACGAACAGACAGATCTTTTTTTAGGAAAAGCTTTTGATTGTCGCATTGGCTGTGCTTGCTTAGTGGATGTCATGGAGGAGTTGAAAGAAGAGACACTTCCATTCAAGTTAGTTGCGACAATAACTGCACAAGAAGAAGTTGGCGAAAGAGGAGCACTTATTGCCGCAAAGCAAGTCAATCCTGATTTAGCTATTGTTTTCGAAGGCTGCCCGGCTGATGATACGGCAGAAACGCCAGAGATGATTCAATCAGCAATGGGAAAAGGACCGATGTTACGCTATTTTGATGTTTCTATGATTACGAATCCGGAATTTCAAGAGTATGCACTAGAGATTGCTAAAATACACAAAATCCCTGTTCAAGTTTCTGTTCGAAGTGGTGGTGGAACCAATGGCATGGCGATTACACAAGTTCAAGGAGCCCCGACGATTGTTGTAGGAATTCCTGTCCGTTACGCTCACACACCCCATTGCTATGTGGACTTTCAAGATTACCAAGCGGCGAAAGAATTAGTCATTCAATTAATCAAAAATTTAGATGCTGACAAAATTCAAGCACTGGTTCAGCCATTGTCAAAGGAGTGGAACAAATGAAGATTTATGTATCATGCGATATTGAAGGATTAGCAGGTATTGCGACATTTGATATGGAAAAAGAGGATACCGTTTTATTCCGAGAATTATATCACCAACATGTGGCTTGGTTGATTGAAGGGATTCAAAAGAGTGCTAAAAATGAACAAATTACAGAAATTACTATTGCCGATTCGCATAGCCGTGGATTGAATTTAGCTTATGCGCGCTTGGCAGAAATGGATGAACGAATTTCCTTAGTGAGCGGCTTTCCTCGCATGGATTATATGATGAGTGGCTTGGATAGTAGCTATGATGTAGTCTTTTTCTTAGGTTATCATGCCGGTATTGGTAAACAAAAAGGGAATATGGATCATGGGTATAGTGCTAGTGTTGCTTATGATTTAAAAATAAACGACTTAGCGATGAATGAAACGACAATTAATGCAGCTTACGCTAGCGAATTAGGTGTCCCTGTTGGTTTAATTATCGGTGAATCAGGCTTAGAGGAACAAATTTTTCAAGAAAAAATGATGCCCGAAGTCCCCTTTGTTTCCACCAAAGAATCTCTGGGACGTTATGCAATCAAAAATAGACCCATGCAACAAGTTCGGGAAGCTATCGTAGCAACTACAAGTCAGGTGTTAACTTCCTTTGCGTTGTCTGAATTACCCCGATATGCCTTGCAAACACCAGCAACTGTAAAATTGCAATGTGTGACGACAGCACAAGCAGATCGCATTGAAATGTTACCAATGATTAAACGCATTGATGGTAGAACTGTTTCATTTGTAGGTGAAACGATGAAAGATGTCATGAATGGAATTGTCGCTGTAGTTGGTTTAGGCGGAACAAGTTATTAAAGAAGAAGCTTACGGAAAAAACGAATGGACATTTTTTTCTGTAAGCTTCTTGCTATAGTTATTTCTATTTTTGTTTCTCTAGAATTTCTTTGCTTAAACGTTGTGCAGTTGGTGTCACCGCAAGACCGCCTTCAGCTGTTTCCTTGAAAATTTGTGGCATTTGGCGACCCACTTGGTACATTGCGTGGATGACTTCATCTGGTGGAATGACACTTCGAATCCCCGCTAAAGCCATGTCAGCTGAGATGAAGGCTTGAGAAGAACCTAATGCGTTTCGCTTCACGCAAGGGACTTCAACAAGTCCCGCAACAGGATCACAAATGAGGCCCATCATATTTTTTATCGTAATGGCCACAGCTTGAGCAGATTGATCAGGCGTACCGCCAGAAGCCGCAACTAAAGCGGCACTGGCCATTGCACTAGCAGAACCGACTTCAGCTTGACAACCACCTTCGGCACCACTGATTGAGGCATTGTTGGCAATCACTAAGCCAAAAGCCCCAGCTGTAAATAGAAAATCCAATTGTTGCTGATGCGTTAACTTTAAGCGATCAATAACTGCCAACAAGACGCCAGAAACTACTCCAGCACTGCCTGCGGTTGGTGTAGCACAAATCAAGCCCATTTTTGCATTAACTTCATTAACAGCAATCGCATTTCGCACGGCTTGTAAAATGGTCTCACCGCTTAAAAAGTTGCCTGAATGTATGTAATCATTTAAGCGGGTTGCATCGCCACCAGTTAGCCCTGTTACTGAGGTAACACCAGCTATTCCTTCAGCGACAGATTGTTTCATAACGGCTAGATTTTTTTCCATTGTTTCAATAATTCGTTCACGAGAATACCCGCCATGAGCCATTTCTGTTGCAATCATTAATTCGCTCACAGAAGGGTACTCTTTCGCTTGAGCTACCAAATCTTCAATTGAATAAAACATCGTATTACTCCTTTACGTTCATTTAGTCAAAATAGTTAACGCTATATATATGAGGGATTTCAGCTAATTGCATGACAATGTCACCGACTTCAGCTTGATCAACTTCAATAATCATGATCGCTTTTTCCCCTTTAGATTCTCGGGTAACGGTCATTGTACTAATATTGATATCGCTAGCTGAAAGGATGTTGGTCACCTTAGCAATCATGCCAGGAACATCTTGATGGACAACAATAAATGTTGGCGTGCCCATACTTAAAGACAATTTGAAGCCATTTAATTCAGAAATTTGAATGTTTCCACCACCAATTGAAATTCCTGTCACAGATAGTTTTCGGTCGCCAGAAGAAACCACAATTTTAACGGAATTAGGGTGGTCTGCTTTTTCACTTTTAGGAATAAAACAAACTTCCATTCCTTGTTCATAAGCAATTTCCAAAGAATTGGCTAATTGCTCATCATCTGGTTCCATACCTAAAAGGCCGCCAACTAAGGCGATATCTGTTCCGTGACCACGATAAGTTTTGGCAAAAGACTCATATAAATAAATGTCAACGCTATCAGGTTGCTGTCCAAAAATACTGCGAACCACTTTTCCAATTCTTGCCGCTCCAGCTGTATGAGAACTGCTTGGACCAATCATAACGGGTCCGATAATATCAAAAACACTATTAAAGCGTAACTCTTCCATTTCAGCACCTTCTTCATTAGAATATGTTTTCATTGGAAGTCTAACACAAAAAATGGCGGGGAACTAGGCAATCGCTTGTGTTTTAGCGAATAATTTAAATTTTTATCAGAATGAAAGCAAGGGGCCTTCGTTGACAAATCAGTGAAGAGATGCTAAATTCTAGATAATAAAAGACGAAAAGAGGGATTCGTGCGTTGAAAATTTAAGTTAATTTTTTAGAGAAACTGTATAACTTTGCCTGAATATAACGGGTGGAGTGTGCGGATTTTCGGAAATTAGCTTAAAGAATTCAGCCACGGGTCTTTTTGTATACCTTGGATTGATGCCGCTGATTTCCGTAAAGCTGCATCAATTTTGCTTTATGGAGGTATATTTATGTCGAAAATTGAACTAAAACAACTATCTTTTGCCTATGATAATCAAGAAGTATTGCTTTTTGATCAGGCAAATATCACGATGGATACCAATTGGAAATTAGGATTGATTGGCCGCAATGGCCGTGGGAAAACAACCTTATTAAGATTGTTACAAAAGCAGTTGGATTACCAAGGAGAGATTCTTCATCAAGTCGATTTCGTCTATTTTCCACAAACAGTTGCAGAAGAACAACAGCTCACTTATTATGTCTTACAAGAGGTGACTTCTTTTGAACAGTGGGAATTAGAACGAGAATTAACGCTTTTAAACGTTGATCCTGAAGTTTTATGGCGGCCCTTTTCTTCTTTATCAGGCGGCGAAAAGACGAAAGTTTTATTAGGTCTTCTTTTTATTGAAGAAAATGCCTTTCCTTTAATTGACGAGCCAACAAATCATTTAGATCTAGCTGGCAGACAACAAGTGGCTGAATATTTGAAGAAAAAGAAACACGGATTTATTTTAGTCAGCCACGATCGGGCATTTGTTGATGAAGTAGTTGATCATATTTTGGCGATTGAAAAAAGTCAATTGACACTGTATCAAGGGAATTTTTCTATTTATGAAGAGCAAAAAAAATTAAGAGATGCTTTTGAACTGGCAGAAAATGAAAAAATCAAAAAAGAAGTCAATCGCTTGAAAGAAACCGCTCGTAAAAAAGCGGAATGGTCGATGAACCGTGAAGGTGATAAGTACGGCAACGCTAAGGAAAAAGGAAGCGGGGCGATTTTTGATACAGGAGCCATTGGTGCCCGGGCTGCGCGCGTAATGAAGCGTTCGAAACACATTCAACAACGCGCCGAAACACAATTAGCAGAAAAAGAAAAACTATTAAAAGATCTTGAGTATATTGAGCCTTTGTCAATGGATTATCAGCCAACGCATCACAAAACATTATTGACGGTGGAAGAGCTTCGTCTGGGCTACGAGAAAAATTGGCTATTTGCGCCAATTTCTTTTTCAATAAACGCGGGAGAAATTGTCGGAATAACAGGAAAAAATGGCTCAGGAAAATCGAGCTTAATTCAGTATTTATTGGATAATTTTTCTGGGGATTCAGAAGGCGAAGCCACTTTGGCTCACCAATTAACCATTTCTTATGTGCGCCAAGATTATGAAGACAATCAAGGAACTTTATCCGAATTTGCAGAGAAAAATCAGTTAGATTACACCCAATTTTTAAATAACTTACGAAAACTTGGGATGGAGCGCGCCGTTTTCACTAATCGAATTGAACAAATGAGTATGGGGCAACGGAAAAAAGTCGAAGTAGCCAAATCATTGTCTCAATCAGCTGAACTTTATATTTGGGATGAACCCCTTAATTACTTGGATGTGTTTAATCATCAACAATTAGAAGCGCTAATCTTATCTGTGAAGCCTGCAATGCTAGTGATTGATCATGATGCACATTTCATGAAGAAAATAACAGATAAAAAAATTGCCTTGAAATCATAAAAACATCTTGAAAAAGTAAAGGGAATCCTGTATAGTAATAGGGTATGTTTTAAATGTACGTTGAGTGGGAGGGGAAATCTCAACCCCATTAACCACGCACGAGAACTTAAGGAGGTATTTTCGTGGCTAAAAAAGTAGAAAAAATCGTTAAATTACAAATTCCTGCGGGGAAAGCAACACCAGCTCCACCAGTAGGTCCAGCGTTAGGTCAAGCAGGTATCAACATCATGGGATTCACTAAAGAATTCAATGCTCGTACAGCTGACCAAGCAGGCTTGATTATTCCAGTAGTAATCTCTGTATATGAAGATCGTTCATTTACATTCATTACTAAAACACCACCTGCTGCAGTCTTATTGAAAAAAGCTGCAAAAATCGAAAAAGGTTCAGGTGAACCAAACAAAACTAAAGTTGCAACAGTTTCAAGCGATCAAGTGAAAGAAATCGCTGAACTTAAAATGGCAGACCTAAACGCCGCTGACGTTGAAGCAGCAATGCGCATGGTTGCAGGAACTGCACGAAGCATGGGTATCATCGTAGAATAATTTTTATTCCACACTTACTCAAAGAAGTAGCTTCTCAGTTCGTTTCATATTTAAAGATATGAAAGACGTGGGAGGTACAACCGTTATAACCACAATCAAGGAGGAAACAAAATGGCTAAAAAGAGCAAAAAAATGCAAGAAGCATTGAAAAAAGTTGATGCTACAAAAGCTTACTCAGTTGAAGAAGCAGTAGCTTTAGCAAAAGATACAAACATCGCGAAATTTGACGCAACAGTTGAAGTTGCTTACAAATTGAACGTTGACCCTAAAAAAGCAGACCAACAAATCCGTGGAGCAGTTGTGCTTCCAAACGGAACTGGTAAAACACAAACTGTTTTAGTATTCGCTAAAGGCGAAAAAGCTAAAGAAGCTGAAGCTGCTGGTGCAGATTTCGTAGGCGACGACGACATGGTTGCAAAAATCCAAGGTGGATGGTTCGACTTTGACGTAGTTGTTGCGACTCCTGACATGATGGCTACAGTTGGTAAATTAGGCCGTGTCTTAGGACCAAAAGGTTTAATGCCAAACCCTAAAACTGGTACTGTAACAATGGACGTTACAAAAGCTGTTGAAGAAGTTAAAGCTGGTAAAGTAACTTACCGCGTCGACAAAGCTGGTAACATCCACGTACCAATCGGTAAAGTTTCATTTGATAACGAAAAATTGGTTGAAAACTTCAACACAATTAACGACGTATTATTGAAAGCTAAACCATCAACTGCTAAAGGTCAATACATCAAAAACATTTCAGTAACAACAACATTTGGACCTGGAATCCACGTTGACCAAACTTCTTTCTAATTTGAAAGAAAATAATTAAAAAATTCTTGACTCACTCACTTACCCTATGGTAAAGTGAGTGAGGTTAATAATTAACTGTACCGAAGACAGTAGGTGACGCAAGTCTTAATTTCCTACCGAGGACAATTGTTGAGTTATATACAATTCGGTCCCTCTATGTCTACGGTGGCATGGAGTTTTGTTGTTTTACACGACTTTTTAAAAAAAGCCGATATAAAACAATACTTGGCGAACGAAGTGAGCGAAGTTTCATTTGATTCTTCTACTTTACATATCGTAAACCAAGTCCAACTCCACCATCAAAATCAGGAGGTGAAATAAATGAGTGAAGCAGCAATCGCTAAAAAAGAAAGCCTAGTTCAAGCAGCCGCTGAGAAATTTGAATCAGCAGCATCAGTTGTAATCGTGGACTACCGTGGTTTAACAGTTGAAGAAGTCACTAACTTACGTAAACAATTACGTGAAGCAGGCGTAGAAATGAAAGTCATCAAAAACTCAATCCTTTCTCGTGCAGCTAAAAAAGTTGGTTTAGACGGCTTAGACGAAGTCTTTACAGGCCCAACTGCTGTCGCATTCAGCAACGACGATGTAGTAGCACCAGCTAAAATCATCGACGAATTTGCTAAAGATGCAAAAGCATTAGAAATCAAAGGTGGCGTCATCGAAGGAAAAGTTTCTTCAGTGGAACAAATTACTGCGTTGGCAAAACTACCAAACCGCGAAGGTTTACTATCTATGCTATTATCTGTATTACAAGCGCCAGTCCGCAACGTGGCTTACGCTGTCAAAGCAGTGGCAGAGAAAAACGAAGAAGTTGCTTAATTGCAGTCTAATTCAAACAAATAAAAAACAAACAATTTTAATTTAAATGGAGGAAATTCAAAATGGCATTAAACATTGAAAACATCGTTGCTGAGTTAGAAACAGCAACTATCTTAGAACTAAGCGAATTAGTTAAAGCTATCGAAGAAAAATTTGACGTATCAGCAGCAGCTCCTGTAGCAGTAGCTGGACCAGCAGCAGGTGGAGCAGCAGAAGAACAAACTGAATTCACTGTTGAATTAACAGCAGCTGGCGATCAAAAAGTTAAAGTTATCAAAGCAGTTCGTGAAGCAACTGGCTTAGGCTTGAAAGAAGCTAAAGCTGTAGTTGATGGCGCTCCTGCACCAGTTAAAGAAGGCGTTTCTAAAGAAGAAGCAGAAGCTTTAAAAGCTGCTTTAGAAGAAGTTGGCGCTTCAGTAACAGTAAAATAATTCATTCAACTTTTGAATGTTCGAGAACCCTTGTGTGGCAAGGGTTCTTTTTTATTAAGCTTTTAAATGGTGGTAAAGTTAGTGAATTGATTGTCAAAATAAACTTTTCGTTTAATAAAGATAAGTATTCATAGCTAAAGAGAAAATCCAGAGGATCTTAACCTCTGGATTTGATAATTTCTATAAGTTCTCGTTACCAATATTATTTGATAAAAAGCAAATTATTTAAATAATGATTGAATAGTAGGTCTAATTCTTTTTATTCTTTATAATGAATATACTGACTAAAGATAGTAAGATGATTCCAATGATGGTAAATAAAACTGATTTTTTTTCGCCAGTACTGGGAAATATCCCCTTTTTGTGCTCAGTTGAACTTGATGTAGTAGCTTTCTTCGAACTGCTTGTAGTTGTTTGTAATGTAGATTCTGTATTAGTAGTATCCGAAGAAACACTTTCAGCACTTTGATTAATTGACGTATAATCGTTTGCTTTTATTTTATCTGCCATTGATGCTAAACCATAATCGCCACGAACATCAGATGGATAATTTTGGTTAGCGTAGTCTACCTTGACTTGATTAATTAAATCGATGAGTGTTTGATCGCTTAAATTATTTACAACATCACTATTTAAATCATATACATAAATTAACGAAAGTCGAATTTGAGGTAAATAATTTTTTAAGTCATCAATCGTTAATGTTGAGTAATCTGTAGAGTAGGAGTCCTCCGGGATAGGTTTCTCACCATATAATTTAGTAATCATTCTTGCTGTTCCACTGATGTCTTGGTTTACAAAATGAAACGAAACTTTTTTTGCGTAGGCCAGTTCGTCATCAGATAAACGATTTATCAAGGTTTCTGTTAAACCATACATACCTACGTAATTAAGAAGTGTTTGACGAAGCGATGGAAGTTCCTCGCTTTCAGCTGTAAGTGCTGTTGAATCAGTTGAAGCATTAATTGTTGTTGCCGAAGTTTCTTGCGTTAAAGAAGTAACTGTTGACTTTTCCACAGAAGCTTCATTAGCCGAATCTTCTGCCCATACATTAGAAACTGATAGTGTGGCAAGCGAAACAAAACAAAAGAGTCCTAAAAACATTTTTTTCATTTTAATCATTCCTTTCGTTACCTATTGTAACATTTTCGAAATGTTTTTGTAACAATTAAATATTAAGAAAAGCTTAAGAATATATACTGGGTGATAAAAAATATAAATTTTAAACTGTTAATCTATCAAAAAAACGATCCATAGAGAGCATTACATTAGTGTCAAAATATTTCAAAGGTGTTGGTTATAGAAGTACTGTATTCGCTTAATGGTAGTTTCGAGTAAATTAGTCATTATATAAAAGATTGACAAGTATGCTGCATAGCGAAAACTCGTCAATCTTTTAAAAGGATAAAAATACAGATTTAAGAATAATGACAATTTATTTTAAGTCAAAAACTGTTGACGATATTGTCGAGGCGTCATCTCTTTTTTCTGGAAGAAAAATTTTGAAAAATAAGAAGGCGAAGAAAAACCTGCTTCAAAACTGATTTCCGTGATGGTTAAGGAACTTTTTCTTAACAGAGAACAGGCTTTTTGCAATTTTAAGTTTTGTACATAAATACTAGGATTTGTTTGTTCATAACGCTGAAACAGCTTAAATAAATAGCTACGATCAATGTTATATTCAGAAGCTAATTGACTAATTGAAAGATTGTTTGAAAAATTTTCGTGAATAGTCATTTTAATTTGGTTAAATAATTGTTGGCTTTGATTTTCGTGCTGTGTAACGGAATGATGCTCTAGATAATTCAACAATTGAAAGCTTTCACTTAAACTGCCAAAATGATTATGTTTCTTCGCTTCTTGGTAAATATTTTTAAATAAACTTTCTAATTTCTTATCAACAGTTCCTTTTAAAATACAATTTTCGGTAGTCAGGCCTATTTTTTCTAAATACTGAGACGAAAGATCTCCAACAAAACCGACCCAATGATAGGTCCAAGGATTTTGCCGATTAGGATAATAAATATTGCGACAATTGGCTGGAATCATAAACAAATCGCCAGCGGTAATGTGTTGTTTTTCCATAAAGGGTGTTGAAAAATAGCCTTCACCATCGCTACAATAATGCAAAACCCAATAATTAATAGGGGCAAACTCAGTTGGTTTTGTCGGGCGGCATTTTTCATAGCCAGCTTCATAAAGATGAAATTCTTGGCTAATAGGTTGATCATTAATCAGGATGCTGACATTATTTGTAAAAACATTTTGCATGCTATCACCTCTTTATAAGAGTATGTAAAGGCTTTCTAAAAGTCAACATCTTTACAAGAAATAGGCAACATTTTTTATTTTTAAAAAACTGTAAGCGTTTTACAATGTGTAAGTACTAATTAATTTGATAAAGAGAGGATGTAGTAAAATGGCAACACATTCACGGGAACGATTAGGTTCTGTCGCATTGATGCTCATGACTTTTTCAGCGGTTTTTGCCTTTCCCAGCATTGTCAACAACAGTATTCAGATTGGCCTAGCAACTATTCCAGGCTATTTATTCGGCTCTATTTTTTACTTTTTACCATTTATTCTAATGATTGCAGAATTTGCTTCTGCTAATTCTGAGAATGAGTCAGGTGTTCACAGTTGGTTGGAATCTGTGTTAGGACCTAAATGGGCATTTTTAGGCGCTTGGTCATATTTCTTTGTCAACTTGTTTTTCTTCTGTTCATTACTACCGAATACATTGATTTATGGTTCATACGCTTTTTTAGGTCAAAACGTTTTTCAAGGAAACCATAGTACTAAAATAATTGCAGTGATTTCTATTCTGTTATTTTGGTTAATGACATGGGTTTGTATTAAAGGGGTTTCGTGGATTTCGAAAGTGACTAGCTTAGCGGGTGGTGCTCGTTTATTTATGGGCGTGGCTTTTGTGGTTTTAGCCTTTGTCGTCGTGTTTGGTTTTGGCAATGAGCCAGCACAAGAATTTACCACGACGTCAATTATGCCAACTTTTAATTGGACTTTTTTCATGACGATGGCGTGGATTTTACAAGCTGTTGGCGGTGGTGAAAGTATCGGCGTATACATTAAGGATGTTAAAGGCGGCAATAAAACGTTTGTCCGCACGATGATTGGTGCAACGATTGCGGTCGGTATCATGTATATTCTTGGTGCCGTTGCTGTAGGTTTGGTAGTGCCAACGGACGTCTTAAAAGGAAATTTTTCAAATGGTATTTTTGATATCTTTAAAATTTTAGGTACGTATTTCCATATTCCCGCAGCAATGATGGTGCGCTTAGTAGGAATTATCTTATTTGTCGGAAGTCTTGGTTCTTTGGCTCTGTGGACGGCAGCACCAGTTAAAGTATTTTTCTCAGAAATTCCTGATGGGGTCTTCGGTAAGTGGCTAGTGAAAACGAACGAAGAGGGAAATCCAACCAATGCTTTGTTAGTTCAAGGAATTATTGTGACGATTTTAGTTGCCATTCCAGCATTAGGAATTGGAAATATGGATAGCTTTTTAGAAACGTTAATTAATATGACAGCTTCTACGTCATTAGTACCTGTCTTGTTCTTGTTAATCGCCTATATTGGGCTTCGTTGGAAAAAAGAAACAATGCCGAGAAGTTTCCGCTTTGGTAATCGAACCTTTGGCTTAATTGCGGGGATTTTCTTATTAGCCATTTTTATCTTTGTATTCTTTATGTCAACTGTGCCGGATCCAAAATTAATCATGGAAGAAATCAATGGCACGTTACCGAAAGGAACCGCTAGTCCACTGGGCATGTTGGCGTATAACATCATTGGTTTAATTGTCTTTATGGGCTTTGCTTGGATTTGCTGGAAACGGTATGAAACAAAAGAAAAAAATGAAGTTGGTAAAGGAGAAATGGATTATGAAGACTTGGGAAAATTATAAAGTAGATAGTATCAATCGGTTGCCTGGACGAGCACATTTTTCGAGCTTTCCTTCGAAAGAAACAGCCTTACTAAATGAAAATAAATATACACAAGCATACAAAAATTTAAACGGACGCTGGCATTTTCTTTTTTTAGAAGCGCCAGAATACAGCCCAGAAAACTTTTTTGCGACGGACTTTGATACAAGCCAAATGGATCAAATCACTGTTCCTGGAAATTGGCAAGTCCAAGGATATGGCAAAATGCATTACTCTGATTTATGGTACAATTTTCCCATTAATCCGCCGTATGTACCAACGGAAAACCCAACAGGTATTTACAAACGGACATTTGCTATAGATGAAACATTTCATGATAAAAAAATCATTTTACGTTTTTGTGGCGTAGATTCAGCTTATCATGTTTGGGTGAACGGCCATGAAGTTGGCTACAGTAAAGGTGCACGAAATGAAGCAGAATTTGACATTACGCCTTACGCTAAAATTGGTGAAACAAATGATTTAACGGTGCGAGTCTATCAATGGTCAGATGGTACGTATTTAGAAGATCAAGATATGTGGTGGTTAAGTGGTATTTTTCGTGATGTTGAATTACTTGGTGTACCAGAAAATGGGCTGGAAGATTTCTTTATTATTTCCGATTTAGATGATTCGTATCAAAATGGCCACTTGGCAATTACCGGTAAATTTTGGCAAGACAAAGGACAACAAGTTCAATTGGAGTTGATGGATCAGCAGGGAAAAACGGTTCTTAAAGAGACTGTCGCAGGAAATCAAGGTACGGTTGAATTTTCAGCAAGTTTACCGTCTGTCACTGCTTGGTCAGCGGAAAAACCATACTTGTATCAGCTATTTATCACTGTTTTTTCTGAAGGGGAAGTCGTCGAAGTTATTCCGCAAAAAGTTGGTTTCAGAAATATTCATGTATCTGGTGAGACTTTCTTAGTCAACGGTGTGGCCATTAAACTAAAAGGAATGAATCGTCATGATTATAATCCGAAAAATGGTCGAGTGGTTAGTCGTGAAGAAATTGAAAAAGATATTCGTTTAATGAAACAATTTAATATTAATGCCATTCGAACCAGTCATTATCCAGCATCTGCTTATTTCTATGATTTATGCGATGAATATGGAATGTATGTGATTGATGAAACTGATTTGGAATGTCACGGCTTTGAATTAACTGGAGAATATGATTGGATTAGCAACGATCCAGAATGGGAAACGGCTTATGTTTCTCGGATGGTACGGATGATTCAACGGGATAAAAATCATCCATCAATTCTCTTTTGGTCGTTAGGAAATGAATCTGCGTTTGGTCATAACTTTATTGAAATGGCCCGTATTGCCAAAGAAATGGATCCGACACGCTTGGTCCATTATGAAGGTGATTTTGAAGCAGAGGTCACGGATGTCTATTCTACAATGTATACGTGGTTGGAACACCCAACTAGAGAATTACTGATGAATACGATTATTGAAAATTCAAAAAAACCGCATATTTTATGTGAATATTGTCATGCGATGGGGAATGGCCCTGGGAATTTAAAAGAATATCAAGAGCTATTTTATGCTCATGATAAATTACAAGGTGGCTTTATTTGGGAATGGTTTGACCATGGCATTGAATCGGTAACAGATAACGGTGAAGTTTATTATCGTTATGGCGGCGATTTCGGCGATGATCCAAGTAACAAAGATTTTTGTATTGATGGGATGTTGATGCCTGACCGTACGCCATCTCCTAGCTTGTATGAATACAAAAAAGTCATTGAACCCATTACAACTAGCGCTATTGACGTTCTGTCAGGTGAATTCTCATTATTGAGTCGTTTTGACTTTGAAAACTTGGCTATCTTTAAGCTGGTTTATACAATTACTGAAGATCAAACAGTGATTCAATCAGGGACAGTAGCAGTGCCAGCAATTGCTGCTAGAGCAGAAGGAAGACTGCACTTACCTTATCATTTAGATTTTCCTAAAAAGGCAGGAGCCGCCTATTATTTAACTCTTTCATATCAATTGAAAGAAACGACCGCCTATGCATCTGCTGGTCATGAATTAGCTACCGCACAGTTTGAATTGCCAATTGCAACACCAGGGATTGAGATCACACCAGTTGGCACGTTGATGGCAAAGGAAATTGGCCCTCATTTATACATTGAAGGACCAAACTTTTCAATTAATTTTGATAAAGTGAAGGGCGCCTTAACGAATGTGACACGAGATGGTAAAAAACTATTGCATAAAGGGCCGAAATTTACATTTTGGCGGGCACCAATCAGTAATGATATGGAAATTATTGATGAAATGAAGAAGAAATATTTCTTACATTTAGAGCATGAAATTGTCCGTTCTTTTGAGTGGAAAAAAGTTGATGATTTTATCCAAGTCATCGTAAAAACAATTAACGGAACGACTAACAGTGCTTGGCATTATCAATGTACCTATCAGTATTTAATTGCACCAAATGGCGAAATTTTCTTCGACTTAAAAGGTAGTCCTGCTGGTAAAATTGAAAATGCGCCAGATATGTTACCACGTTTGGGTGTGACTCTCCATTTAGACAAGTCTCTATCAGAAGTAAAATATTTCGGTAAAGGGCCGAGAGAAAACTATGTAGATTCACAAGAAGCTGGTTTACTTGGCGTTTATGATGCTACAGTGGCGGAAATGTTCACTAATTATGTTGTTCCACAAGCCAATGGTAACCACATGGCGACTAAATGGTCCGCATTCACGGATGATCGCGGCCAAGGGGTAGTAGCAACAGCGGCTGATTCATATAATTTTAGTGTTTCTTATTTTGAAGAACAAGCGCTAGATGTTGCTAAGCATACCAATGAATTACAAGAAAGTGAGTATGTTGTTTTAAATATCGATTACAAACAAAACGCCCTAGGTAGCTACTCTTGTGGCCAGTGGCAATTAGAAAAATACCGGACTACGTTTGAAGAATTCCAATTGGCATTCCGCTTAACACCTTTTAATAATAAAGAGATTCAAGCAGCGGATGTCGCACATGAACGAGTAAAACGACCAACGATTTCTTAAATAAAAGCTCAGAACAGTGCACTTCGGTCTCCTGTTCTGAGCTTTTTTAATGAAATTATCAGAAATTATTGCTTTTTTTTCATGGAAACAAGCAAACTATTTTGTTATCTAATAAAAGTAGTCCATAATAGTAACATAGCGAATTATTCGCTAGATAAAGCATTTAGGAGGAATTATTTTATGCATACTTTATGGGTTTTAATCGTTGGTGCTGTTATCGGTGCTATCGCTGGCGCGCTTACAAGCAAAGGTCAATCAATGGGTTGGATTGCGAATATCGTTGCCGGTTTAGTTGGTTCATTTATCGGAGAAAAAATCTTAGGTAGCTGGGGTCCTCACGTAGCAGGTATGGCAATTGTGCCATCAATTATTGGGGCAGTAATTTTAGTTGCTGTGGTTTCATTCTTCTTCGGACGAAAAAATAGCTAATTAAGTAAATAATTGTTTAATTAGTTAAAGGCACCAAGTCTCACGAATTTCGTGAAACTTGGTGCCTTTTTTTATTTTCTCGTTAATTTTACGACAACTTCACAACGAGCGGTTTGTGGAAACATATCAACAGATTGTAAATAGTTTACTTGATATACTTTGGCTAATTGAACTAAATCACGTGCTAACGTGGATACATTACAAGAAATATACACCATTTTCTTAGGTGGTTGTTTCAAAAGGGCCGTTAATAATTTACGATCCAAACCAGTCCGTGGGGGATCAACTACAATGGCATCAGGTTTAAAACCTTCTTTGAACCATTTAGGTAATAAGTCTTCAGCTGTTCCAACAGCATAATGTGTGTTCGTAACACCAAGTCGTTTTGCATTGAATCTAGCATCGTCAATTGCGGCGGGAATGGTATCCATACCACGAACTTGATGTGCTTGTTTCGCTAAACTTAAGCCAATGGTCCCGACGCCACAATAAGCATCAACAACAGTTTCATTTGGTTGTAAATCTAAGGCCTTGATTCCTTCATTATATAAAATTTCCGTTTGTTCTGGATTCAATTGGAAAAATGCTCGCGGCGATAAATCAAAGACAACGTCGTTAATGTGTTCTTCAATGCTTTCTTTGCCCCATAAGTGAAGGGTATCATCACCCATTACTAGAGAGGTTTTTTTATTTTGAACATTTTGCATAATAGAAACAACTTCTGGTAATTGTTCATTAATTGCGCGAACCATTTTTTCTTTTTGTGGAAATTTCTGCGATTGTGTAATGAACACTACTTGGACTTCGCCAGTTTGGATGCCCACTCGAACCATTAATGTTCGAAAGATACCACTATTTTTACGTTCATCATAAATTGGTAATTGAAAGTCATTCAATAAATCAACTAATGTATTCATCACCTTGGTTGTCGCAGGCTGTTGGACCAAACAGTTATCAATCGGTACTAATTGATGTGAATCAGCTTGATAGAGACCAGCTTCTACTTGGCCATCGATTTGGCGTAATTGGAATTGGGCTTTATTTCGATAATTCCAAGGATTCTCCATCCCAATTGTTTTTCGTAGTTCATAGTTTTGATAATTGACTGGTTTAAATTTGTTAAGCGCCTGCTTCAATAAATCTTTTTTAAAGTCTAATTGTGCTTTGTAGGCTAAATGTTGTAGTTGGCAGCCGCCACATGTTTCATAGACAGGACAAGGAGGGACCACGCGATCTTTAGCAGCTTTTTTGACAGATTGAAGGGTTCCTTCAGCAAATTTGGGTGTAACATTTGTGATCGTGGCAGTCACTTCTTCTTTGGGTAGCGCCCCAGGAACGAAAATAATTAATTTTTTATAATAGCCGATACCTTCGCCATTAATTCCTAATCGTTTAATTTTTAAAGAAATTTGTTGGCCTTTTTTTACTAGTTGTTGGGTCATATTCTTTCATCCTTTAGTCATCTCACATTTTTCACTTCCTCCCATTTTAGCACATTTTTATTTATTTGGCTTCCAAGGATTCTATGGTATAGTAGAATATATGTTCTGATTTAGAGGGGCAGGAGAATAAGATGACAACAATCACACGAATTAGTAAAGATAAAGGTGAATTTTACCTACTTTGGCTATCTTCAGGCGAAAAACTGCGTGTCTCGGAAGATATTTTAGTACGGCAGCGTCTGCTAAAAGGCCAAGAGTTATCAGATACTTTAATAGAAGAAATAAAAAAAGCCAGTTCTTATGATGTCGGGTTACAAATGGCGATGAATTACTTAAGCTATCAATTACGTTCAAAGAAAGAGATTTTTACTTATTTAAAAGAGAAAGAAATTGTACCTGAAGATCGAGTAAAAATCGTTCAACGTTTAGAAGAGCTACGGTTGTTGGATGATGCAATTTTTAGTGAAAGTTACGTACGGACAGCTATGCGAACCAGTGATAAAGGACCACGAAATGTGGCACAACAATTAAAGCAAAAAGGCATTAGTGAAGAAGATATTCAGCATGGCTTGACCTTTTATACGTTAGATGAACAGCTTAATGTTGCCACAGCAACTGCAGAAAAGGCCATGAAACGCTATCGAACTAAAAGTTTTAAAGATGCACTACAGAAAACGCGTCTGCATCTGATGCAAAAGGGCTTTACAAATGAAATCATTGATCTAGCTTTGGAATCTTTAGCTTTTGAAAAGGACGAAGAACAAGAACAACAAGCGTTAAACAAGGAAGGCGAACGTTTATGGCGTGCTAATCAGCGATTTGATTTTTCTAAAAAAGTCCAAAAAGTCAAACAAAGCTTATTCCAAAAAGGGTTTGACTATGATTTGGTTCAGCAATTTATTAGCGAAAAGGAAGTAGAACATGACGAATAAAGAGCCTTGGGAGGCGTGGAGTCCCGAAAAAGTTAGTTCATTCCAGGAAGATTTTTTAGCTTGGTATGAACGAGAAAAACGCAATTTACCTTGGCGAGCGAATACAGATGCGTATCGTATTTGGATTTCTGAAATTATGCTACAACAAACTCGCGTAGATACAGTCATTGATTATTTTTATCGATTTATGGAATGGTTTCCGACGATTCAAGATTTAGCGGAAGCGCCAGATGATAAGTTGTTGAAAGCTTGGGAAGGGTTAGGCTACTATTCACGAGCGCGTAATTTAAAAGTGGCAGCGCAACAGATTGTTTCAGAATTTGGTGGGAAAATGCCTGACACAATCGAAGATATTCGGAGTTTAAAAGGAATCGGCCCCTATACGGCTGGTGCGATTGGCAGTATTGCCTTTAATTTACCCGAACCAGCAATTGATGGTAACGTCATGCGGGTAGTGAGCCGTTTATTTGAAATTGATGCAGATATTGCAAAAGCGAGTAATCGTAAAGTATTTGAAGCGGCGATGCTTAAAATCATCGATCGTGAGCGTCCAGGGGATTTTAATCAAGCCTTAATGGATCTAGGCTCAGCCGTCTGCACCCCAACTTCACCTAAGTGTGAAAGCTGTCCGCTTCAGCAATATTGTGCGGCCTATCAGGCAGATAAAATGACCGCTTATCCAGTTAAATCAAAAAAAGTTAAGCCGAAAGATGTGTATTATGTCGGCACTATTATTGAAAATAAAAAGCAAGAATTTTTATTAGAACAACGCCCTGAAACCGGTTTGTTAGCCAATATGTGGCTGTTTCCGATTGAAGAAATTAGCAAAAAACAATTTCAACAATTGCAAAAAATGGCGCAACCAGCAGAAACGGAAAAACAATTAACTTTAGAGTTAGAGCCTGTAACAGAGCCTTTGGTCGCTGAAGAACCTGTCAATGTTTTTGCTGACTATGAAACAGTTGTCTGGCAAAAACGTGCCTTAGGCGAAGTCGTTCATATTTTCAGTCATTTAAAATGGCATATCTTAGTCTTTTATGGCCGAAATACAGGCGAATTAGCCACACTAGAGTCGCAGCGATGGGTGGCAGCACAACAATTTTCAGAGTATGTTTTTCCAAAACCACAGCAAAAAATGGTGGAATTGTTCAAAAAAGAACACAAAAATAAATAACAAAAAAGAGAGGCTTTTAAACAAACAAGCCCCTCTTTTTTGTTTCCTCTAGGTTATACCCCTATATAAATTCTGCTATGTTTAGTTTTGAAGGGGACTGGTAAGATAGACTTGTCTCTTGTCTGCTTAGAGGAGTAGTAATGATGGTGGAGACTTTTCAAGAGAGAGGAAGTACAGCCAATGAGTAGGAAGCGAAAAATCAGCTTAATTAGTTTAGTCATCATTTTGTTTTTTGTCACAGTCGGCTCAGCATACTTTGCTGTAGCGGGTAGCTATTTAAAGAAAACGATTGATAAAGGCTATGTCCCCATAAAAAATGATTATACTGAAGCGCAAAATAAAGATAGTCAATCGTTTTTGGTCATGGGTCTAGACAATACAATTGAACGGAAATTAGGCACAACTAGGACTGATGCTATGATGGTGATTACCGTGAATAACAAGACGAAGAAAATAACCTATTTAAGTTTGCCACGGGATAGTTTTGTTCAAATTGATGCGAAAAATTACCAAGGGATGCAGCGAATTGAAGCCGCCTATACCTACGATGGACCAACAGCTTCTGTTAACACAGTTGAGAAATTATTGAATATTCCAATCAATCATTACGTTGTGTTTAACTTTTTATCTTTTATTAAGTTAATTGATGCAGTTGGCGGCATAGATGTCAATGTCAAGCAGGCGTTTGATGGTGTCACCAAAGACGGGCCAGGATCCATTCATTTTGATGCAGGGAAACAGCATTTAGATGGTATGAAAGCTTTATCTTATGCCCGTGAAAGACATAGCGATAACGATATTATGCGTGGATTCCGACAACAAGAAATTATTCAAGCAGTTGAAGACAAGTTGAAATCTGGTCAATCAATCATGAAAATAATGGACATTATTGATTCGTTAAATGGAAACATTCAAACTGATGTGGATTCCAATGAATTGACTCATTTAGTCAAAGAAGGTTTGACTTGGACCAATTATGATAAACAACAGCTTTCTTTTGACTGGCGCACTTTTAGTAATGAAGGGCGCAGTATGGTTGAACTATATCCAGATAGTATTGAAAATGTCCGTCATCAATTACGCGTGTCTTTAAATTTAGAAAAGCCAGATGAACGAGATCAAGACGGCTATGTCTTCCATACGAACGGTGAATTTTTATATCAAAGTGATTATACCGTTCAAGATGAAGCAGCTGAGGAAAACGAAATGACTTCCATCAACGGCAATACGTATATTGGTGTTCCTGGCAATACACAGACTGGCCCGTTGCCATCAGTTAAAACGGAAAATGGCTTTATAAAATAATTTATTTTCCAAGTCTAGAAAATCCGAACATAACAGATTAAGTAATCCGCTTACTTATTATTCTTCTAAGGAAAAAACGAAGGATTTTAGCAAGAAAACAGCGTATCATTTGATATAAACCCAACATTCCCTTTATAATGAAAGTAACAAGCAAATTTTTGTTACTTAGAAGGGGAAGGGAGCAAGGAGTTATGTTTAGTTATACAGATACCATTTTGTCAATTATGCAAAGAATTGAAGTATACAACGAAATTTTCAAAGCCATCTCTAAAGAAGTTCAAGAATACGGTTGTAATCAGGCTGCACATCGGAGAGGCCGTGACACTTATATGTTTTGCCGAAATAATGTGAATCGTTTTTTTACAGAAGAAATGATGTTTCGTAAAAATTTAGAGCCGTATTATGATAAAGAAGCAACGAAAATCTTGCTAGAAGGATTAGATACGTATAAAGAAGGAGTATTTTTCTGGTTAGAGGCATTAAGTGAATCTTGCCAAGTGACAGATGAATTGAAATATCAATTAGGAATCCGCCAAAAAGAATCCTCTTATTTATTAATTAATCAAGCTTGTAAAGAAGCCTGTGAGGGCATTCAAAGCGCTCATAGTGTTCATAAGATGTAAAAAGTTAGGGATAGCTGTCAATCTGGCAGTTATCCCTAACTTTTTTATTTCAATATCATCTGATAAGCATAACGTTCGCCATCGTTAACATCTAAAATCACGTCACCTTGATAAACAAAGCCAGCTTTTTTAATCAAGTGCTGCATAGCGAGATTTTGTGGATGTGTATCGATTCGAATATCAGTAGCACCTTGCAAACGAGCGGCTGTAATCAGTAAGCGCAAAAGCACCAAGGCCAGTCCTTGACCTTGAAAGGAACTTTTTAGAGCAACACGGTGAATTGCTGTATACGTAGCTTGGGAATGAGGTTGCCAAGAACCATTAAAAATCGCTTCATAAGCAGGATCAATCTCCGAACATAAAACACCAACGCCTGCCAAGGCATTATCAACCATTAAAATATAGCAAGTTTGCTGGTCGATATCTTTTGCTAAAATTTCTTGATTCGGGCCATCGCCGTTTTGCCATTGGGGAATGCCACTTTTTTGTAAGGTGCGGCGTCCATCTTCAATGATAGCAAGGATGTCAGGCAAATCAGAAGGTTCTGCTTTTCTTAAGTAAACAGTCAAAAAATATTCCCTCCTCTTAGAACCCTGTTGTTGTTTTCAATTGGTAAATTTTTGAAGGGCGGCCAATGCCAACGGGACGTTCACCTAACTCTTCAAAATATTGTGTCATGGCTTTTTTAAAATTTGAATGGTCAATGCTGCGATAATCAACGCCGAGGAACTTCGCAAAAACCTTACGGGCTTCCGTAATGGTGAAATCTTTTCCTAAGACTTGAAGCACTTGCGGTTCATGTTCCATCTTATCAACAACACGATTAAACGCCTTAATTATAATTTCACTATGGTCGAAGGCTAATGTATCTTTACCAAGAGAGGCCGCTGTTTTCAAGTCTAAAGTAATTTCCACATCTTCATGAGATAACGTGATGTGTTGACCATGCCGTTCAAGATTGAACCAGTGGACTTCTTTGGCATCGTCGCCAGCAATTAAAGGTTCTTCACCAATAAAGGCTAAATAGCTGACTGTCACGACCCAGCCACGAGGATCTCGATCTGGGCGACTAAAGCTGTGTAATTGTTCAATATTTTCTTGAGAAATCACCACACCAGTTTCCTCTTTTGTTTCTCTTAAAACACTATCTTCAGTAGATTCGTTGCGATTAACAAAACCGCCAGGAAGCGCCCATGAGTTTCTAAAGGGGTGACCTTTACGTTGAATCAGTAAGACTTTTAATTGATCGGCTTCCTTGTTGTAACAAAGAAGAACCATATCAACGGTTAAAGAGGGTTTTTCATATTCAGGTAATTCTTGTTGATGATACCAAGTTAGAAACTCTGCTAAGCTAGCTTGGCGTTCATAATAATTTTTTTCTTCGGCTTTAGAAGCAAATTGTGGCACAATTGCTCCTCCTTTCAAAAAGAAACATGGTTTTCTTTTATTGTATCATTAAGTGGCTGAAATACAACATTCAAGCGTAAAAAGAAAAGCAAGCCTGGGACAAAAATCCAAAGTGATTTTTGTCCCAGGCTTGTACTATAAGAAGTTTGTTCTAAACGTTGTTTATTGTGTTAATTCTAATAATTTATTTTTCAAATCTTCTTCCATATGGCCAAGCTCGATTTCGGCAGCTTGGCGTTTTTCTTTTCCTTCTTGTTGAATACGTAATGTTTCTTGGATAGTTTCAATTAAATCATTTTGTGTTTTTTGTAATGTTTCAATATCGACTAGGCCACGTTCGTTTTCTTTTGCTGTTTCAATTGCAGAAATTTTTAGCATTTCTGAATTTTTCTTCAGTAAGTCATTGGTGGTTTCAGAGACTTGACGTTGAGCAGTCACAGCATCTTTTTGACGGAGTAAGGTCAAGGCGATGACTACTTGGTTTTTCCATAACGGAATCGCTGTATTCACCGATGATTGAATTTTCTCAGCCAAAGCTTGGTTAGTATTTTGGATTAAACGAATTTGTGGGGCTTGTTGAATCGTAATTTGACGAGCCAAGCGTAAATCATGGGTTCTTTTTTCTAAACGGTCTAGGAATTGGTTATAATCATTAACAATTTGGACATCCATTTGATCTCCAGACTCTTCCGCTTTTTTCATGGCTTCAGGGATAATTTGCGTCCGTAGTTCTTCTGCTTTTAATTCCCCAGCGGCAATATAGATGTTTAAGGCATCAAAATAATCTTTATTTTTTTGATACAATTGATCTAACATGGCATTATCTTTTAAAAGACCATCTTTTTCATGGGTTAATTTGACAGCGATTTTGTCAATTTGCGCACCAATTTTTTGATATTTGGCGGTAATTTCGTAAACGGATTGTTTGACTTTACCTAACATTTTTTGAATAAAGTTGCCTTCGCCAGCACGTAATTCATTGGGATTGGCTTCATTTAAACGAAACATTAAATCGGTCAGTGAATCACCAACAGGACCAATGTCTTGTGCTTGAACGTGGTTTAACATCGCTTGCGAAAATTCGCCAAGTTTGATTTGGGCATTTGAACCATAGGTAATTACTGCTTGTGAATCTTGAACGTCAATTTTTGAAGCTAACTCTTTTGCTTGGGCTTGACGTTCTTGTGGTAATTTATCAATTAAACGAGGAGCTGCTTGCTGTTCTTTTAACTCAGATAGTTCATTTTGTTGCGTTGGTGTTAGTTCATCCATTGATGAAAATGGATTACTTAATAAATCGTCCAATGTATTGGTTACAGATGTTGTTTCTTTGGGTTGTTGCTCAGTCATTTTTTTTCCTCCCTAATGATTATTGCTGGTCTTCGTTTACTTGAGGTGATTCCTCAGTTGCAGCTTTTTGCGACAAGCTGCTTTTAGCGATCGACATTTCGACATCTAAATCGTCTAAGTCATCGGAAACGATTTCCTCATAATCATTTTTAACTAATTTTGACAATTGGTCAATGATTTGTGCGCTTTCTTCTAATTTTTCATACGTTTGTTTGTTTTTTACTTCATGTTGTTCGATTTCTAAATGTTTACTTGTTAAGTCAACGATATTTGGTAAATGTGTGTAGAGAAAGTGATTGGCTAAGTGTAACTTTTTAGGTTCTTTCACTAACTCTTTAAACAGAGCTTTAGAAACCTTCGTTGTATCATTACGTAAGTCAATCGCCCGTAATTTAGTTGAACGATTCATGTTTTCTTGTAATTGTATGATTTGTTTTTTGGCTGTGCTCATTGTACTTCTGAAAAAATCAATTTCTTGTGGAGATAACCCCAACTCACGATAATGGGCTTCTTTATCTTTCGTTAAGTAAGGCATTTGATCGCTCTTGTCGGCGGCATTTTTCTTTTTTCGATAGAGAACGAATACTAAAAAGCCTACCAGAATCACAAAAGCGAAGAAGCCATATTCTCTAGCGACAGCAATGATTAAGGCTCCTAAAAGAATATAGCCAATCAGTAATTTTGTATTTAATTTGTTCATTTATATAGTTCCTCCTATCTATCTAATCCTCGAAAGAGTCAGCTCTCGTTACAATAGTTATTTTAGCATACTCTGTGAGAGAAAAGACATACAGCGGAAGATGTATTTTATGATTTAGTGAAATCCTAAGAAAAAAAGTATAAAATGCAAAAAAAGACCCGTCCTAATTGGGGGTAGGACGGGAAAGGAGTTAAAAATGAAAAAGTGTTTTGTTAGGGTTGTTTGTTGGTATGCTTAAATAATACAAGGAAGTTGTGAATTTTTTATGTCTATTTTTTTTCGAAAATGTAATTTTTTTCTAAAGCAATAAATTTTTTTCTTTGAAAAGGGTTTAACTAGAGAAGAAGGGGTGCGATTTTTATCATTTTAGGGTATGATAAACAAGAAAGGTTGGTGAAAGATATGTTAAATTATGAGGACTTCGAAGAAAAAACACTTCAACGTCGAGAAATTTTTAAAGGAAAGATTATTGATGTTTTTTTGGATGACGTGGCTTTACCGACAGGCGGCACTGCTAAACGCGAATTGGTTTTTCATTCAGGCGCAGTAGCTATGATTCCGTTAACCGCAGAAGGAAAAATCGTCTTAGTTAAACAATTTAGAAAACCCTTGGAACAAGTGATTTTAGAAATTCCGGCGGGAAAAATTGATCCTGGAGAAGAAAATCAACTGGAAACGACGGCTATGCGGGAATTAGAAGAAGAAACTGGGTATCGTGCAGGTCAGCTCACCTACATAAATTCAATGTATCTGTCACCAGGATTTGCTAATGAAAAATTGGCTCTCTATTTGGCAACGGATTTGCAGAAAGTCGAAAATCCGCGTCCTCAAGATGAAGATGAAATCTTGGAACTTTACGAGCTAACAATAGCTGAAGCCAAAGCAGAAGTGGCAAAGGGCACGATTTGTGATGCCAAAACACTTTTTGCTATACAATACTGGGAATTGTATTTACTGCAGAGACAGTTTAAGGAGGACACGCAATGAGCAAAGGTCCGTTAGTCACTCGGACAGAACTTCGCAAACGCAGAGAAGCAGAAGAAAAAGAAGCGGAACGTCGTCAGCAGGAAGAGCAGAAGCTGGCGGAAAAAGCGTATAAGCGAAAAGAAAAAGAAATTTCGACGTTTTATCGTAAAGAAAAGAAAAAACAAAAACCGATCAACAAGTCACGAGTAGGAGAATACTCGAAGCGTCGAGAACGGAGTACTTGGTTAAACAAGGCAATTATTATTGTAGCGATTTTATTAGCCGTTGTGGCATATATCGTTTTGAATTTATAGAAAAGAGGAATCACTATGAAAATTGGAATTATTGGAGCAATGGATCAAGAGGTCAAAATTCTAAAAGAAAAATTGACAGACACGATGTCATGGGAACGAGCAGGCGCTTTATTTGTTTCTGGTTCGTTAGGAAGGCATGAGGTGATTGTGGTTCGTTCAGGAATTGGTAAAGTGGCCTCAGCTGTGACCACGACTTTATTGATTCATCAATATGGCGTAAATATGGTGATTAATACAGGTTCTGCTGGTGGTATCGGTGAAGGACTAAAAGTCGGCGATTTAGTCATTGCAGACAAATTAGCTTACTTTGATGTTGATGTCACTGGTTTTGGTTATGCCTATGGACAATTGCCTGGTGGTGTGCCTTTGTATTTTGAAACAAGTGAATACTTGCGGATGGAAATTGCGAAAGCTGCTGAAAAAACTGGTTTAGCTATTCGTAAAGGATTGATTGTTACTGGAGATACTTTTGTGGACAGCGCTGAGAAAATCGCCAAAATTAAGAAAGAGTTTCCTGAAGCCTTAGCTTGTGAAATGGAAGGCGCAGCAATTGGCCAAGCCGCTTCACAGTTCAATATTCCATTCTTAGTTGTACGGGCAATGAGTGATACAGCAGATGGCGAAGCAACTCAAAGCTTTGACGAATTCATCGATGAAGCTGGGAAAAAATCAGCCGAAATGGTTATTCATTTTGTCGAGAATTTAGTTTAAAAAGAGAAAGAAATAGCCATCATTTCATTGATGAAATGATGGCTATTTCTTTTTGCTGATTGTCATTTAATGGAAGGTTTTTAAATACTGTTCTTTTTGTTTACGCGTTAATTTTTTAAAGGCGGCTTCGGCTTTGGTGGCCGCGCTACGTGTTTCAAATTTCTCTGTATGAATCATTTTGACTGGCCGTCGTTTGGCTAATCGAGTATATTTTGCACCAGTTCCGCTATTATGTTCGGTTAATCGACGTTCTGGCTCAGTTGTATAGCCACCGTAAAAGGAACCATCTTGGCAAAGTAAAACATAAAAATAATGGGATTTCTTATTCTCCATACAGCATAGCCTTCATTTCTGCTTCGTATTCGTTCTTTTCATTGTATGTAAAAAGAGGTGGTAACACACGAAAACCGTCTTTTTTGCCTTGTTTAATGCCTTCAATTAGTAAAACATTGGCTTCTTTGCCTGGCTTCGGATAAACAAACCGAGCTTTTTTCGGCGCAATATTGGCGTTTTCCATGGCATGTAAAATATCAAGGAAACGATCAGGACGATGAACCATTGCGAGGCGACCATTTGTTTTTAATAAATCCGCCGACACAGTGACCACTTCTTGAAGAGACGTGTGAATTTCATGACGGGCAATCGCTAAATGCGGGTTTGGATTTTTTTTGCTAGTTGGTCGTTCTTTAAAGTATGGGGGGTTACATAGTACTAAATCAACAGAATCTTTTTTGATGACCTCTGTCGCTTGTTTTAAATCACGTTCATACATCGTTACTTGTTTTTCCAATTTATTTAATAGAATACTTCGTTGTCCCATATCTGCCAAACGAGGTTGTAATTCGATTTGGTCGATCGTTGCAGCTGTTTTCCGACTAACGAAGAGGCCGACCGCGCCATTGCCAGCACACAAATCGACAATCTTGCCTTTTTTTGGTAGTTGCGGAAAATTAGCCAATAAGACTGCATCAATGGAAAAAGAAAAGACTTCTTTACTTTGAATAATTTGAATATCATCCGCATATAATTGATCAATCCGTTCGCCGGATAATAACATAGATTAAGAACCTCCAACTTTTCATCTGATTGTTCATGTATTATACTACTTTTAAACCCGTATGACAAAATCTGTTCCCTAGATTAGTGGGGACATGTTATTTCTCTGATTGATAGACGTAAAAAAAGCTTGTCAAAAGGTAGAGCTTTCGGCATACTAGAAAGCGGAGAGAAGAAAGGAAGAAAATTATGTTTTTTACATTTATGCGTGGCGTGGTTCGCGTCATTTTATTTGTGATTAATGGAAATGCACATTATGAAAATAAAGAAAAATTACCAAAAGACCAAAACTATGTCTTAGTTGCGCCGCATCGAACATGGTGGGAACCGCTGTATTTAGCTGTTGCTGGCAGTCCTAAGAAGTTTAGCTTTATGGCAAAAAAAGAGTTGTTTAAAAATCCTGTTTTACGTTTCATTTTAAAACATGCGAATGCGTTTCCGGTGGATCGTGAGAAGCCCGGTCCCAGCGCGATTAAAACACCTGTCAAAATTTTAAAAAATTCTGATTTAAGTTTGATTATGTTCCCTAGTGGCACGCGTCATTCCTCAGAATTAAAAGGTGGGGTAGCCTTGATTGCTAAAATGGGTCGAGTACCTATCGTGCCATCTGTTTATCAAGGTCCGTTAACTTTAAAAGAGTTGTTTAAACGTAAAAAAGTAACGGTTCGTTTTGGGGACCCAATCGATATTAGCGATATTAAAAAAATGGATAAAGACGGTTTAGCTGAAGTGGAACGTCGGATGCAAGAAGCATTTGATCAGTTAGATAAAGAAATTGATCCAACTTTTAAGTATGATTCAACAGAAAAAGAATAAAACAAACCGCTATAGAATAGGTATGTTACTGGCAGGTAGTCTCATCAAAAGATGATGCTTCCTGTCTTTTTTCTTGCGTTAAGAAAAAAGTTTGTTAAAAATCTAATTCTTCTGTCCGATTTTCTTAAAAAATACCAGAAATTTGTTATAATAATAAGAAGGACTTTTTTAGGCGGTGAAAAAATGAAATTTTTACATACAGCAGATTGGCATATTGGCAAAAAATTACATGGTTTTGATTTGTTGGCAGAACAAAGAGAAGCCTTTAAACAAATCTTAGCAATTGCGAAAGAAGAGCAAGTGGATGCTGTTGTGATCGCTGGAGATTTGTATGATCGCTCTGTTCCAGCGGTTGAAGCAGTCGAGGTTTTTAATGAAATGATGATTCAAATGAATCTCAAAGAGCATTTCCCCGTGTTAGCTATTTCGGGAAACCATGATAGCAGTACTCGTTTAGAAACAGGAGGCCCTTGGTTTAACCAAACGCAATTTCATTTGAATACGCGTTTAGAACAAGCCTTTCAACCAATTGAAATCGACAATACCCAATTTTATTTGTTGCCTTATTTTGAACCGATTGCGGCTCGCTTATATTTTGAAGACGAAACGATTCGAACGATTCAGGCGGCGATGGAAAAAGTTGTCGCGAAAATGCAGGAATCTTTTCTCCCCAACAAAAAACAAGTGTTAGTTAGTCATTTTTTTGTCGCTGGCAGTGAAAAAACTGATTCTGAAACAAAATTAACAGTGGGTGGTTTGGATGTTGTACCAACAGCTTTGTTAGAGCCTTTTGATTACGTCGCGTTGGGCCACTTACATGGAAAAAATGCGTTGCAGGCACCTAATGCTCGATACAGTGGCTCGCCTGTAAAATTTTCTTTATCAGAAATGACACAAGAAAAGGGTGTTTGGCTTGTTGAAACAGAAGCTGAAGTTCATTTTCAATTCCGTGCTTTGAAACCATTGCGAGACATTCAACAATTGACGGGCTCGTTTCAGCAGTTAACGGATCCCGCGTTTTATCAAGAAGTGAATCGGGAAAATTATTTACATGTCCAATTAACCGACCGAGCGATCATTCCCAACATGATGAATCAATTGCGAAAAATTTACCCCAAAATTATTGGGTTGGAACGTTTGAATGGTCGAGAAACAAGCAACGGAAATCAGAAAAAAGTGGTACAAATAGAACAACGTTCACCAGAAGAACATCTGCATGACTTTTTTAACGATGTGACAGGAGAGGCCTTGACAGAACAACAAGCACAATGGGTCCAAGAAGAACTGAGTACACTTAATCAATTAGAAAGAGGGAAGTAACAGGATGAAACCATTATCTTTAACATTGAAAAACTTCGGACCGTATATTAATGAAACCATTGATTTTACGAAGTTTGAAGATTCTTCACTTTTTCTAATTAGTGGAAAAACAGGGTCTGGGAAAACAACGATTTTTGATGGAATGAGCTATGCTTTGTTTGGTGAAAGTTCTGGGAAATTACGTTTAGGCAAAGAAATGCGTTCCACATTTGCTGACCCCTCAGAAGCCACTGAAGTTACTTTGCTTTTTAAACATAACGAGTATCTCTATGAACTGAACCGCCTTCCCGAACAAGAACTTTTTAAAAAACGTGGCACAGGAGTCCGTAAACAAAGTGCCAAAATTTCTTTAATTGTCAAAGATGCTCAAGGGAAAGAACTACGAGCCTATTCTAAAAGACGCGAAGTGGACGAACTCATTCAAGAATTATTGCATTTAAACGCCAATCAATTTGCTCAAATTGTATTGTTACCACAAGGAGAGTTTCGGACTTTTTTAATTGCTAAAAGTGATGAAAAAGAAAAGGTTTTGCGTAATTTATTCGGAACAGAATTGTATCAGTTGTTCAGCGAAAATTTAAAAGAACGCTTAAAAATTGCCAATCAAGAGATTCAAGAAACCCAGCAAAAAATTGAACTGAAAACAGAACAGTTGCGTTGGTCAGAAAAACCTGAACCGACAATGACACTTTTTGAAAAACTTCAATTATTAGAAAGCCAACAACAAGAGGCTCAGCAACAACTATTAGTTGAAAGAGAACAAATTGCAACCTTAAAACAAGCCAAACAAGCAAAAGAGCAAGTTCGTTATGCCATTGAAGAACGGCAAAACTTGCAACAGCAAAAAGAAGAATTACTGGAAAAGAAAGCAAAACAAGCTGAACAGGAAACCGTCATTGAGCGGCTAAAGGAACAGATTCAGCAATTAAAATGGAGTCAAAAACAGCAATCTTTAGCTGAAAAAGTCTTTGAAAAACGAAGCGAAAAACAACAAAAAGAGCAAGAAACAAAGTCCAAACAACAAGCTCTCATGGAAACGCAACAAGCATTGACGGATTGGCAAGCAATCATGAGTGAGTTGGAAGAACAACAACCATTGATTGCTGAAAAACAAGAACGTCTTCAAACGATTCAACGTCAATTACCACAATACCAAGAATATGAACAGTTAGCTCAACGACAAATAGCAGAACAAGCCAATTATCAAGCCATTCAAAAAGAGTATGAATCTTGCCAACAGGAAAAAACAACATTAGTGGATAAAGTGGCGACAGCCAAACAATTTATTGAACAAGAAGGAACACTTGAAAAAGCAAATTTTGAATGTTCTAGTGTAGCAGATCATTGGCAAAATTTTGTAGAACGTTGGCAAAAAAATCAAAAAGCTTGGCAAAAAATTAGTCAAAACCAAGGGGAATTGCACGAGTTGACACAACGGTTTGCAGTTGAACAGCAACAAAAAAGCGCCGAAGAAACGAAGTTGCAGACAAAGAAAAGTCAATGGGCCTCTTTACAAATCCAACGATTAAGCTTGTTACTTGAAGAGGGGGCACCTTGCCCAGTTTGTGGCTCTTTAGAACATCCAAAGCAACAAACTCATCAAGAAGTTTCCCTAGAAGAGATTGATCAAGTGGAACGGGAATTAACGGAAGTTGAAAAAACGGTTCAACGATTTACTGAAACGCTCTCTGCATTAGGGGCGGAAAAGCAACAGAAAGAAAGCCAATTACAAGAACAGGAAGCTGCGTATACTGAGGAACAAGAACAATTAGCAGCCCAGTTTGCTGACTTGCAGTTGCCGTTAACAGGACTAACTTTTTCACAAGTAACACCTGCAGAAATTGCGGAAGTTGAGTCGCAATTAGCTAAAGAAAAACAACGAATAGCACAAAAACTAACGGAAATTTCAGTCGAAAAGGACCATCTAGCGGAACTAGAAGAACAAGTAGCTGAAAATTCCCAACGCTTTGAAGTGCTCCGACAACAAGTAGAAACAAAGCAACAAAGTCTGGAAAGAATCACTATCCAGCAGCAAATGATTGCTAGCCAATTATTGGATGCAACCGTCACATATGAAGAAATGACCAAACAACAAGCTTTGCTTCAAGAAGAACTCTCTGCATTTGAACGTCAAAAAGAAAACGTGACGACACAAGGAGAAACCTTGAAGAAAGAAGAAATGATCCTTGAAAGTACCTTGACGCATTTGGAGAAAGAACAACAAACACTTCAACAAACAGTCACACAACTTGAGAGTCAGTTAAAGGCAGTTTTAACGGAACAAGGAGTGACAGAGGACCAATTGACGGAGTGGTTGAAAGAGGTACCGACACTAGAAAGTCAGCAAGAACAAATTTCTTTATTTGAACAAGAGCAAACCCAACTGACTATCCAACTCGCTGAAATTGAGAAAAAATTATCTAGTGATACGTTCCCAGAATTATCTTTAATCACCACAGAAATTGAACAAATAACACAACAAATTGAAGAACAAGAAAAAAAATACTATCAACTGCATGAAAAAATGCTGAACAACCAACAGTTGGTTCAAGAAATTAATGCGCAAAGAACAACAATTGAAGACAAGTTTGAGGAAGTTGCTGCACTACAACAGTTGGCAGATACGGTGAATGGCAATAATCCTAAAAAAATTAGTTTTGAACGGTATATGTTACAAACGTATTTAGAAAGAGTGCTGACAGTCGCTAATCAGCGTTTAGACCGCCTGACCAATAGTCGTTATCAATTTGAATTGAATCACGAAGCAGGCAGTTATCGGAATCAAACGGGGCTAGAAATCAATATTTATGATGACAATTCAGGGACGGTGCGCAGCGCTCACACGTTATCAGGCGGGGAAAGTTTTATAGCAGCGTTAGCTTTGGCACTTTCTTTAGCAGAAGTGATTCAAGAACAAGCAGGCGGAGTCTTAATTGATGCGTTGTTTATTGATGAAGGCTTTGGTTCCTTAGATGAAGAAGCATTGGAAATGGCAATGGAGGCGTTAGAAACGATTGAAAATGAAGGCCGCATGATTGGGATTATTAGTCATATTGGCGAATTAAAAGCACGAATTCCACAACAATTACAAATAAAAAGCAATGGGAATGGTCAAAGTACCGTTCACTATCAGCTAGCTTAGTAGAAGAGGAGGTGAGTCGATGAAATGGAGTATTCCAGAGCGAATCGTTGAACAAGGGCGCGAATATATGCAAGAAGGCCGGGTCTTATCTATCGTTCAAAATCCAGAAAAAAGGATCTGGTTGTCTGAGGTTTTAGGGGAAGAACTTTATCTTGTTGAATTGGATGGTACCGCCAAAGAACAAGATGTTTGTGAATGTCAATATTGGATGGAACATGGCTATTGCAAGCATACAGTGGCAGTTGAACTGGCACTGAAACAACGAGGCGTGTCAAGAATTATTCAAGCGAATCAAACAGTCAGTTTTGAGAAAACAAATCGATCAACAGCTGAAATGTTTACAAAAGGCTTTGCCAAATTAAGCAAAGCTTCTGCCGAAGTTCCCTTGCAGCCTTTACGTTTAGAATTTCATTTAGATGTGATTGAAACGAATAATTACTATCCAGAATTATCAACGATTGGTCTTTCTTTAAAAATTGGTTTGGAAGGCACCAAACCTAAAACATATATTGTGAAAAATATTGGTGATTTTTTACAAGCATATGAAAAAGAAATGACTTTTATGGTGAATAAACAACACCAATTTACTTTGCTACATGATTCTTTTTCAATGGAGATTCAAGAAATTTTAACAGAACTTGCGGCAATTTATCATACCAGCCAATTATTAGGTGCAAACGGTATTCAAGTTAAAGGGAAAATCGACAAACGTTATCTATTATTACCAATTGATCGCAGTCAATCGTTAGTTGAAAAAATGAATCGAACGGGTCAGTTTATATTGACCAATCAAACTCATAAGTATCGCTATCTAACGTTCAAAGAAACCAGTTTGCCACTTACGTTTACAGTGCAAAAAACCGAGGAACAAAGCTTCAAATTAACTATTCAGAATCCTATTACAACGTTTCTAGCCCACTATCACTGGGCGATTGCGGATCAAACGGTTTATTTACTAACAGAAGAGCAGGAAGCCATCTACACCACGCTACTCCAATTAATGAAACGCTTGGAAGAGCCGTCAATTATTTATGAAAAAGAAACAGTTTCTGATTTATTTAGTGAAGTGTTACCATTATTGGAAAAAATTGGTCGAGTGTCTGTTGAAGAATCAGTTGAAGAATTAGTCGTCCATCATCCTTTAAAAGCAGTCTTTATTTTTAAGAAAATTAAAGGTCGGATTAACGCTCGGATTGATTATCACTATGGAGAAGTCATTTTCTCGACAAACCCGAAATATGCTCAATTACCTGAAGTTAATCAAGAAATCGTTCGAGATAAAGCAAAAGAAACAGCAATTAAGCAGCAATTTCAACAGTTTGCCTATCAGCAAACAACCACAGGCTTTGAAAAAGTCTTACCTGTTGGAGAGTCCTTGTATTATTTCTTTAAAGCCGAAGTTCCAGCTTTCCGTCAATTAGGAGAAGTTCGGATGGGACGGAAATTACGGGAATTGTATTTAGATGCCCAGCATCATCAACCAACGATTGAAGTTGCGGAAGGGGATTCTTGGTTAGATATTCGGTTTGATGTCACTGGCATTGATGAAACCGAAATCGATGCAGTATTGACTAGTCTGCTACGTAATGATGCTTTTTATACGTTAAAAAGTGGTGAAATTCTTGCTTTTGATTCAGAGGAATTTTTCCATACAAGTGCAATTTTAACGAAGCTGCGAAAAAATATGCATCAAGAAGACAATGTCATTCATGTGCCCAAAAATCAAGGTCTCATGATCGAAAGTTTATTAGAAGACAACGAGCGGGCACATTTTTCAGATTCCTTTAAAAAAATGGTCACGGATTTAACACATCCAGAAAACTTTGAAGCGCAAGTCCCCAAAACCTTACAAGCAACGTTACGCCATTACCAAGAAACAGGGTATAA
Organism: Enterococcus sp. GC34; assembly: GCF_040886645.1. Classification (NCBI taxonomy): domain Bacteria; kingdom Bacillati; phylum Bacillota; class Bacilli; order Lactobacillales; family Enterococcaceae; genus Enterococcus; species Enterococcus sp. GC34. The sequence goes on along the minus strand of NZ_JBFOEF010000003.1, from coordinate 185,258 downwards.
ATGGCTGAAAATGCTTAGCCATTATCAATTTGGCGGTATTTTAGCTGATGAAATGGGTTTAGGGAAGACACTGCAAACCATTACCTATTTACTTTCGGAAAAAGAAGAAGAGCGCTTGAAAGGGACAGCTTTGATTGTCGCTCCTGCAAGTTTAACCTATAACTGGTTAGCCGAAGTCAAACGTTTTGCGCCAACCTTAAATGTTCAAGTGGTTTCTGGCAATCGCCAAGAACGAGCAGCGCTTTTACAAAATAGCACCGAAGATATTCTGATTACTTCTTATGCAAGTATGCGACAAGATGTTCAGCTTTATCAGGAAATGCGTGTCGGCTATTTGATTCTAGATGAGGCCCAAATGGTTAAAAATAGTGGGACCAAAACGGCGCAATCCTTAAAAAGTTTAAAAGTACCCCAACGTTTTGCATTAAGTGGCACACCAATTGAAAATAATTTAGATGAACTGTGGTCAATTTTCCAAATGATCTTACCGGGATTGTTCCCAGGCAAAAAAGCCTTTCGAGAAATTAAGCCGGAAGAAATTGCCAAAATGATTCAACCATTCATTTTACGACGAGACAAGAAAACGGTGCTCGCAGACTTACCAGAAAAAATTGAAAATAATATGTACAGTGTCTTAACAGAAGAACAAAAAACGGTTTATTTGGCCTATCTAAAACAAATGCAAGCAGATGTTAGTCAAATGGATCAGGCAACCTTCAAGAAAAATCGTATGAGTATTTTAGCAGGCTTGACCCGTTTACGACAAATCTGTTGCGATCCGCGTTTGTTTATTGAGGATTACACGGGAGGTTCTGGCAAAGTGGAACAAGTCAAAGACTTTTTAGTGGCTGCCAAAGAAAACAATCGTCGTGTCCTATTATTTTCTCAGTTCACAAGCATGCTTTCTATCTTAGAAAAAGAATTGAATGAATTAGGTTTAGAGACGTTCTATTTACGAGGAAGTACGAAGCCCCAAGATCGGTTAACGATGGCGAATGCCTTCAATGAAGGAGAAAAAGATGTCTTTTTAATTTCATTGAAAGCAGGGGGAACCGGACTAAATTTAACTGGTGCAGATACAGTTATTTTATACGATTTATGGTGGAATCCCGCAGTCGAAGAACAAGCGGCTGGTCGGGCGCACCGCATGGGACAAAAAAAGGTTGTTGAAGTGTGGCGGATGATTGCAGAAGGAACGGTTGAAGAAAAAATGAATTCCTTACAGCAAGAGAAACGCGAGCTGTTCCAAAAAGTGATTCAAGGAAATGAAGAGCAATTAGCGAAAATGACGGAAGAAGATATTCGCACAATTTTAAGCATTGGAGAATAGCCGTTCAACTTAGTTGCTATCTTATTTAAAGAGAAATGGAGTAATTCGTTTGAAACAAAAAGAATATATGGAATATCGACCGCTAGGTGAAGAAATTGAACGGATTCGTAAAGGGAAAAATATTCCTCTGCGTGTCTTTGATGAAAATGGTGTTTCTAGTCGAAGTTATCAACGCTTTGTCCAAGGAAATAGTGAATTACGTATTTCGGATTTAGCCATTATTGTCGAAATCTTGTCTATTTCGCCGATGGAAATGACAGAAAAATTAACGCCAATGTCCAAAACAGTTTTAGCTAAGGAGCAGTTTAATCAAGCAATCTTTAGTAAAAATTTTCAAGAAAGTAGTCGAATCGTTGCAGATTATCGGGCGTATTATGAGAAATCGTCTTTTGCTTTAGGAAAACAAGAGGTGATGTATTCGATGTTGGCGTTGGAATATCTTTTTAACCCTCAAACGGTTGTGACAAAAGAGGAAATTATTGCATTAGAAAATCAGATTCTGGAACGATTAATTAATGCCGATGTGTATACTATTTTTAATTTGAAATTTTTAGCATTACAAAAAAATGTTGGCTTGCAGCCGTTTCCAACTTCGTTACTTTTTCGTGTACTACAATCCGTCAATGAGCGGGAAATTATTGATATTCGCTCGCTAGAAATTATCGAGCAAGTAATTATTGATTTTTTATTTGCGGCGATTGTCAGCCAAAATGTTCCCCATATTCTTCATGTATTAAGCATGTTTAAAGAATATGAAGTGGGTGAAAATAACTGGCGAATGATCCTCTGGAAAAAAATAGCAGAAAAAATAGAAATGATTTTAACCAATGAAGAATTATTCGCAGATTGGTCAATCTTTAAAGAACAAATCCTTTTATCTATCACATTGTTTTTACCAAAAGCCAAACAAGATTTTTTTGCTGGGCAATTGGAAAAAATAGAGGATAGTTTAAAAGAAATAAAAGAAAACTAGGCATAATTGAGAATTTGTCATAATAAATTCTGGTTGTGTTTAGCGACAAAGAGCGCCAAATAGGGGTAGAAAACCCTATTTGGCGCTCTTTGTCTTGTCTATACAAATTAATTTAGACAGTTTGTCGTAATTGAACCCATTTTCAGTTGATATTCACTATAATTAAGAAAATATCAGGAGGTGAAGTTTATGAAAAAAATGTGCATCTCCGCAGTTAGTGCCTTACTTTTGGCTAATAGTTTGCTACTTCCTGTAACAACTTTCGCCGAAACGACCGAAACAATCGCATCCTCCAGTGAAGAAAATGTTTCATCTGTTTCAGAAGAAAAGATTTCAGAAACTTCATTGGCAGAAGAGCAAAATTCAGCAACCTGTAGTTCGGAGATTCCCCAATCAGAAGAGTTAACGACTGTTGAAACAAGTGAAGAGCCGCCAAATGAAGCACTAGCGATAACGGAAGCACAACTGATGATGCCCCAATTATACGCAGGTGCTGTCTTAGATAAAGCGACGCCTATCAGTACACTATTTCCTGATCCAGCCTTTGCGGAAAATATCAGAAAACAGTTAAGCAAATCTCGGACCTCTAATACTGTCACCCAAGCAGAATTGGATAAACTGAATAAAGTTATTTTAGAAAATGTCGTTGTTTCTAATGTGGAAGGAGTTCAATACCTAAGAAACTTAGAAGAATTATCTTTTCAAGATTCACTCAATGTAACAGATTTGAGTCCTTTTGCTAAAGGTGAATTTAAGCTATTACGTTTTTTATATATGAGAAACAATAAAATAGCTGATCTTAGTCCGTTAGGTCAAGCAGGATTAATTAGTTTAGAAGGCTTGTATGTTGAGAACAATCAATTAACGACATTAAATGGGCTTGAAGGAATGGCTGCTTTAAAAAATTTAAGTATCCAAAATACGACAGATCATCCGTCAAAAATCACGCCGAATAATCGAGTGACTTCCTTCGACCCGCTTCGTTCTCTTCGTAATTTAGAAACCATTTGGGCTGCCAATAATCAGATTGCTACTTTAGATGGGCTTACGGAAGCAAATAACCTACTCCGTCTTTATGTGGAAAATAATCAATTAAAAACAATTGCGCCCTTGGCGAATAAACCACGTCTAGAAGAGTTGAGTATTATGAATCAAACGATTGCTAGTCTGGAAGCTTTAAGCACTGTTCCTAATCTGCGTGTACTGTATGCAAGAAACAATCAAATTTCTTCCTTGGCACCGTTAGAGAAAACACTCAATCTAACAGTTTTAGATGTGGGAGAAAATCAAATTTCAGATATAAGTCCGTTAAAAGGCTTAACGGCCATTACAGGGCTAGATGTATCTAATCAAATGATTATCTTATCTTCTGTCGATTATATTGCTGGGAAACCACTGCAATTAAAAAATAAGGTGGTATCTCGTGATGGTCAACTATTTCCACCGCTGACGATTAGCCCTTATGGAAGTTACGATGCCACAAAAGGACTGTTTGAATGGAATTTACCCAAAGCTCATGAAGGCGTTTCTTATATCTGGGAATCAACAGATAAAGCATACTTAGGGAACTTTTCTGGAACAGTCGTCCAACCTGTCAAAGAAGTTTTCTTAAGTGAAACGAAACTATCTTGGTCAAAAGAGCGTATAGAAAAGTCGTTGGAAAAAACAATCGATATTGATGATTTTCAAAAAACAGCCCTACCTTTTTATTGGCAAGATGTCGATGCTGGGAATAGATTACAATTTATTATCAAAAAAGAGGGCCAAGAAATCCAGAAATTAGCAGATGAAACAACCACTAATTCTAAAACATTTAAGGAAAAAGCCTTGTTATTACCAGAACTAACTTATGGAAAACAGCAGTTGGTCGTGGAAGTCTATGATAAAGGCTACAAGATTGATGAATTAGCGCTAACAGTCACTGTGGTTGGCTCTGTCAGGTTCAAAACGGTACCCACAGCGATTTCCTTTGGGAATGAGCTGCAAATCGCTAGTAGCACGACCCAATATCCAATTGTTTCCATGGATCAACCATTAGTGATACGGGATACTCGTCAAACAGGGAATAATTGGTCGCTTGCACTAACCGTTACTTCTGATTTCAAATCTGAATCAGGTGCTACGTTGCCGAATATTTTAAAATTTAGAACCAACCATCGCTTACAGGACATTCCAGAAGGCCAATCGATTCTTGTTCACAACCAAGTCAATGGACATCAAGAAACAAATATTTCTGATCAATGGAAAGAAAATGACCAAGAGTTGTTATTATCTGTTCCTGGAGGGACAGCCAAAGCAGAAGAATACGAAGCAAAACTAACTTGGCACTTGATGGACGTACCTGATGGCAGTGCAAAATAGGGGGTGAGTCTTATCAAAAAAATAGTTAGCGGCGTGTTGTTATTAGGATTGATTTCATCAGTTGATGTATTTGCTGAAACAAATGCCTATCCGACAAATGCAGAAGTTTCTTTTTATGGCGAGTATGAGCCACCAGCCAACAAAGAAAAACCAGATGGTAAGATACCACAGCGTTTCCCCAAGCAGTCGGAAGCAATACCAGCAGTGAGTGGAGAATCATTGAAGCATTCAACAAGTAAAACGGTTGATCAAAAAGGCTCAGGCTTCTTACCTCGAACTGGTACTAAACAGCAACAAATGTTTAATTATCTCGGAATAATAGTCATCTTTTTGGCTAGTTTTATTTTAAAAAAAAGAAAGAAGGAACAATAAAATGAAAAAAATTATCTTAGCAACAATCCCAGCTATCACTTTAGGCGTGGCTATTGCACCAGAAGTGAATGCAGAAGAAAAAAACTATGAATCAAATGCTATCGTTGAATTTACACCGGATGCCTCTATCAACAAACCAGTCGATCCAGTGAATCCAGATACCGAAAAACCTGTTGAACCCTTTGACCCAACGACACCAGACACTGGTAATAAGCCAAATGAAGGAACAACTGGTCCACTAAGTATCGATTATGCTTCTAGTTTAGACTTTGGCAAAAATAAAATTTCAAATAAAGATGAAAAATATTATGCAAATCCACAATACTTTTTCTTGGCAGACGGTTCTGGTCCTGATTTGACTAATCCTAAACCAAATTATGTACAAATTTCCGACAAACGCGGAACGAATGCCGGTTGGGCCTTAACAGTTAAACAAGAAACACAATTAACAGCGACAAAAGAAACATTAAATAAAGTTTTAGACGGTTCAGAAATTAAATTAAGTCAAAACAAAGCAGTGTCAAATTCCAAAGCAGTCACACCAACTGCGCATGAAGTAACTTTAGTAGCTGGCGATTCATCAAATGTGATGTCTGCCGCTGAAGGTCAAGGTTCTGGAACTTGGCTTAGTGCGTTCGGTGGGATTGAAAAAGTGGAAGTTGACGGTGAAAACGTAGATAAAAATACAGCGATCACACTAACTGTACCAGGAGCAACACCAAAAGATGCTGTTCAATACAAAACTGTTTTAACATGGACAATCGCTGATTTACCAAGCGTATAATTATTGAAACTATAACATATAGAAGAGAAGGAGCACTAACATGAAAAAAATGACCATCGCAAGCAGCTTAATTTTAGCAACCATCGCGGTAGGAACACTACCAGTTCAAGCAGAGGAAGTGGCTAATCGCGACACAGATGCTATTGTAAAATTTAAAGCACCAGATGAAAAAGATCCCAACAGCAAAAATCCTGTAGTGGATCCAGAAGACAAAGACGGCAAAGATCCTGTGACACCTATCGACCCAGTAAATCCTGACAAACCAGTTGATGAAGGTTCTACAGGCCCCTTAACCTTGGACTATGCTTCAAGTTTAAACTTTGGTGAAAATATCATCAGCACAAAAGATGAAATCTATTTTGCATCAGCACAAGTTTTAAAAGATAAAAATAATGTTGAAAAAACGGGCCCATTATTTGCTCAAATTACAGATAATCGTGGAACTTTAGAAGGCTGGACTTTATCTGCAAAACAAAATTCTGCATTTACTTCTGCTACAAAAGGTCAGACACTTGAAGGAACTGAAATTGTCTTTCAAAATGCTTCAGCTGTGACAGCAGGACAAAGCGCTGCACCAACAAGTTTAGCGAGTGTAACTTTTGGTACAGTGGGTGAAAGTCATAACGTGATGGTAGCCGCAACAGATCAAGGTGCTGGGAAATGGTCATACTTATACGGCAATGCTAGTTCAATTGCTGAAGTTGACGGCCGTCAAGTAATGAAAGATGTTCAATTAAAAGTGCCAGGTAAATCAGTTAAATTAAACGATGCCTACAAAACAACAATTACTTGGACATTAGCTAATACGCCAGTATAAAAAGAACCTTTTTGGAGAAAGGAAGAGGGGAACTCAGCCTTTCTCCTTTACATAGAAATGGAGTGTAGAGCGAAATGAAAAATAGATATTTTATTCTGATGATCCTAAGTTTTTATTTCTTTGCTTTTGGGATTGAAACCTCAGCAGCAGAATTACGATTTAGTGTTGAAACAGAAATTCCAGAAAACCAAATAGATAAAACAAAAACATATTTTGATTTAATGATGAAACCAGACCAAGAACAAATTTTGAAAGTTCGAGCGGCCAATAGTACAGATGAAAATTTAGTGATTGATGTTAGTGTGAAGTCGGCCACAACAAACAGCAACGGAGTGATTGAATATGGTGAGTCGTTAACAGCTTTAGATAAATCTGCACCAGCAGATTTATCAGAAATCATTCAACTGAAAGACGGCGGTGAGAGTGTTGAATTGCCTGCTAAAAGTGAAAAAGTAGTTGAATTGCGAGTGAAGATGCCGAAAGAAGAGTTTTCAGGGCAACTAGCGGGCGGGATCACGTTTAGTGAAAAAGTCGATGAAACGAAAGACAAGCAAAAAGAAAATACAAACGGCTTAGCAATTGAAAATCGCTATGCCTATACAGTAGCTGTTTTACTTCGAGAAAATGAAACAGTTGTACAACCAGAATTGTCTTTAGAGAAAGTTGAACCGACGCAAAGAAATGCGCGCAGTGTTATTTCTGCAACACTGCTAAACCATGAAGCAGCCTATCTTCAATCAATGAAAGTAGCGGCAAATGTTAAAAATAAGAAAACAAATAACGTTATTTTAGAGAAAGAACAAGAAGATATGCAAATGGCGCCAAATTCAATTTTTAATTTCCCTATTCCTTATGAAGAAAATGAAATGGAAGCTGGGACGTATGTATTGGCAATGACTGTGGAAGGCTCAGGAAAAAAATGGCAATTTACGAAAGAATTTACAATCTCAAAAGAGGAAGCAAAAACATTTAATGAGAAAGATGTAACCGTCAAAAAAACGGAATCTAAACTTATTTATCTCTTAATCGGTTTATTGATCCTTTTACTGATAATCTGTTTGTTCATCATTTTACGTCTGAAAAAACAAAAAAATAAATAAAAAAAAGCCGTTCTTCAATTTGAAGAGCGGCTTTTTTTTAAAGATTAAATAATTTCTCCACAGTCGGACAAAGTTCAGTGAAACAAGTGACTTCTGCAAGGTGTGATGCAGGTTGGCAACTTGGTAGTTCACGAGAGCGGTGGTTAAACCAAAGAGAATGCCAGCCACCATTACGTGCGCCTACAATATCATTGTCATAACTATCACCAACATATAAAGTATGTTCAGGTTCCATACAAAATTGATTACAGGCTAAATCAAAAATTTCCTTTTCAGGTTTTTGGAAACCCGTACTTTGAGAAATAATGATATTTTGGCTTGGAACCCATTTTTCAAGATTCAATTGTTTAACTTTTTTAAATTGATGGTCTGTTGGACCATTTGTAATAATCCCCATCGGAATTTCCTTTTCTTGTAAAGTATCAAGAAGCTTAGTAACTTCTGGATGCATCGTAATATTATCCAATTCTTCTTCATAAACTTGTTGGAAAATTTTTCCTTCTTCTTGTGAAATTTCTGGATAGTTTAGATCCTTTAATGTTTCATTCATCCGGAAAAACCGCATGAAATCTAGGGACCATTCATTGGCTAAAACTTTCGGAAACGTTTCATCGCTGTGGTGTCTAAAACGAAGATACAATTCATGCATATCCTCTGTCGCAACGTTCGGGAAAATTTTAGTCATCGCATTTCGAAAGGGTTGTTGCTGATCGTACAGCGTGTCATCAACATCAAAAACAATGGTTCTCATTTAACAAGTGCACCTCTTAACTTTTTTACAAAACTTTTCATATGTTATATTGTAGCTGATATTTTCACAAATAAATAGAGTATTTTTCACTGTATTTCAAGGTTTTTCGCAGAAATCAAAGCCTTGCGGGAAAAGACAATTATAGTTATTTTTACCGAAAAAATGGAAACGATAAATGAAAAAATATTCTGATAATGAAAAGTTTGTGAAAATGATTTTGAGTCAAAGTTACTTAAATAACGTGTGTTCTGATAGAAGTTAGAATTTTGCAAGAGACCGTCTTTTTCCGTATAATGAGTGAGAATGAAGGGGGAGAGTTAAGGAGTTATGTTAAAGCGTTTTTTTGGGTATTATCGACCTTATCGTCGATTATTTATTTTGGATTTTGGGTGTGCCGTTTTTGCGGGGCTGTTAGAGTTGGCTTTTCCAGTAGCAGTCAACCAAGTAATTGATAAGATTATGCCAAAAGGAGATTTTCGCCTCATTGCATTAGCTAGTGCGGGCTTATTTGCATTTTATATAATCAATACGTTTTTACAATTTATTGTGGTTTATTTTGGTCATATGTTAGGCGTGAATATTGAAACAGATATGCGTGAAGAATTATATCAGCATCTTCAAACACAACCGTTTGAGTATTATGATAATCAAAAAACAGGGAAATTAATGAGCCGTTTGACCACTGATCTTTTTGAAATTTCGGAAGTGGCGCATCATGGTCCAGAAGACGTCTTTATTACGATTATGACGTTAGCAGGTTCTTTTTTATTAATGTTAACCATTCACGTGAAATTAGCCATCGCTACGTTTATTTTATTGCCATTTATCACGATTGCGCTAGGCTATTTTAATAAAAAAATGACAAAAGCGAATACGGATATTTACGATAATTTAGGTGAATTTAATGCTGGGATTGAAGCGTCAGTAAGTGGGATACGTGTCACGCAATCTTTTGCAAATGAACCATTTGAACGAAAACAGTTTAATTATTTAAACCAAATGTATCGAAAATCGAAATTATATTTTTATAAGGTGATGGGTGTCAGTTCCGCCTATAATTACTTATTAATTCGTCTGATAAATTTATTTTCATTAATTTTTGGTGCGTATTATACAATTAAAGGAGAAATTACAGAAGGTCAGTTTGTAGGGTTTATTTTATTAGCCAATATTTTTATTCGGCCGATTGAAAAAGTCAACAATATGATTGAAAGCTATCCCAAAGGATTTGCTGGTTTTAAACGTTTTACGGAAGAAATGGACAAACAATCGTCCATCAAAGATTTGCCAGGAGCTGTTGCTGTTTCGCATTTAGAAGGAATGATTGCCTATAAAGATGTTTCATTTGCTTATGAAGATGGCACAAAAGTTTTAGACCATATCAATTTAAAAATTCAACCTGGTGAAACCGTTGCTTTCGTTGGACAAAGTGGTTCAGGAAAAACGACCTTGTGTAATCTGTTGCCTCGTTTTTATGAAGTCAGTAGTGGTGAAATTACGATTGACGGTAGAAATATCCAGCAAATGACCTTGGCTTCATTACGTAAGCAGATTGGAATTGTTCAACAAGATGTGTTTTTATTCCCTGGAACATTACGAGAAAATATTGCTTATGGGAATTTAAATGCTACAGAAATAGACATTCAACAAGCGGTGAAATTAGCACATTTAGAACATGTAATTCAGCTAATGCCAGATGGCTTGGACACAATTATTGGCGAGCGTGGCGTGAAATTATCGGGCGGTCAAAAGCAGCGAGTGGCAATTGCGCGAATGTTCTTGAAGAACCCGCCGATTTTAATTCTAGATGAAGCGACTTCTGCATTAGATACAGAAACAGAGCAAGTGATTCAAGAGTCATTAAACTCGTTAGCTGACGGGCGAACAACATTAATTATTGCCCACAGACTGGCAACGATTAAACATGCTGATCGAATAATCGTGGTTAGTGACCAAGGAATTTTAGAAGATGGAACACATGAAACTTTGTACGCGCAAAGAGGCCATTATCGTCGGCTGTACGATGCTCAATTTAGAACATAATAAAAACCCGCGAATAAAACTTCGCGGGTTTTTATTATGTTTAGTTAGCGCCGAACTTTTCTTCCCAAACCAACAGCATTTTTCATTCGTTGAAGTGTTTTGTTGGCTACCTGGCGAGCGTTTTCTGCGCCCTCATCTAAAATCATATCTAATTCTTCTGAAGCTAGAAGCTCTTGGTAGCGCACTTGAATAGGTTCTAATAAGGCAACCACTGCTTCTGCTAAATCTGCTTTGAAGTCTCCATAGCCTTTGCCTTCGTAAGCTTGAACAAGTTCCTCAACAGTTTGACCTGTCGCAGCAGAATAAATATTTAGTAAGTTAGTAATGCCAGGCTTTTCTTCTTTATTATATTCAATTACACCAGTTGAATCAGTTACAGCAGAGCGGATTTTTTTGCGAATCACTGCTGGCTCATCAAGCATTGAAATAAAGCCCTTCACATTTGTATCAGACTTACTCATCTTTTTCGTTGGTTCCTGTAAGCTCATAATTCGACTACCTTGCTCAGCGATTTTTACTTCAGGCATCGTTAAAATTTCTTGATTTTTTTGGGCATAACGTTTATTGAAGCGTTCCACAAAATCACGTGTTAATTCTAAGTGTTGTTTTTGATCATCTCCGACTGGCACTAAGTCAGCGTTGTACAACACGATATCACCAACCATTAATGGAGGGTATGTTAAAAGACCAGCGCTTACGCCAGCACGACCATTTTTTTGCGATTTATCTTTAAATTGTGTCATTCGTTCTAACTCACCAATAGAAGTATTGCACTGAATGATCCAACCAGCTTCTGCATGCGCACTCACTTCAGACTGTATGAAAATTGTTGCTTTTTGTGGGTCTAAACCAACCGCTAGGTAAAGAGCTGCTAAGCTACGAATTTGTTGACGTAGCTTTTGCGGTTCTTGGGGAACGGTAATGGCATGTTCATCCACAATACAAAAATAACAATTGTATTCATTTTGTAATTCGATAAATTGTTTCATCGCACCAATGTAATTTCCGATTGTCGGAGTACCACTGGGCTGAATACCAGAAAAAATTGTTTTCATTAAATAACCACCTGACTTTAGACTTAAGATAGTGAATAGTTCTATTATACATTTTATTAGAAAAAAATACATGGGAACTTCTTGAAAAATCACCAAGAGAAGTAAATTATAACAGCAACCATAAAAATAGAAAACTGTATTACTTTTTTACAGAATCATAACGAATATCCATAAAATTTCATAAAAATTAACCCTAATTTTACACGGATGTAATGAAGGAAAAATAAACAAAGTTAATAAAAAATGTTTAAAAACCCCTAGTATTTTTATTAGAAATTAGGTATACTGGTTTTAAATAGAGGAACAGTACAGTTCCCTGTTTCAGAAACGCGATGATTCGCGAAAAGGAGTGATGCACAATGTTGACACTTTATACTTCCCCGAGTTGCACGTCATGTCGTAAGGCTAGAGCCTGGTTGCAAGAGCACGAAATTCCTTTTAAAGAAAGAAATATTTTTTCTGAACCTTTAAACATTGAGGAATTAAAAGCAATTTTAATCATGACAGAAGATGGAACAGAAGAGATTATCTCTACTCGCTCTAAAGTTTTCCAAAAATTAAATATGGATTTGGACGAGCTTCCACTTCAAGATTTATTAGAGTTGGTTCAAGAAAACCCTGGATTGTTGCGTCGGCCAATTATGATTGATGAGAAAAGATTACAAGTCGGTTTTAACGAAGATGAAATTCGTCGATTCTTACCAAGAGATGTTCGACAACTGGAATTGCGCCAAGCACAATTAATGGCAGGTTTATAAAAAATATAAAATTTTGTTCTTTATTTGTTAATTGTAATAAAGAACGATTCATATGAATTTAGGGCCAGGGATTTTTATCTCTGGCTTTTTAATACATATTTAGAACTTGTATTCATTCGATTTGGCAGAACGTGGTCAAGGAAAAATAGTATCTTTTTTGGAGAGACTGCGTTAAGATGAAGAGGTAGAAGGAGCGAAAAACCAATCGTTAAAAAAGTTCAAAGTTTATAAAACGTTCGCTAGTTTTCGAGGATTTACAGACTTTCCACTTTACTTTTGTGTAGTTTTCGCTACAATGAACGTAAGAAGTTTCCTGATTGAAGCAAAGAGAGGTGTAGCGCTATGGAAATGGAACATATTAATGAAAATACGATTCGTGTGTTAATTGGCAACGAAGACCTGGCGGATAGAGGGATTACTTTTCTTGACTTACTAGGAAACCACAAAGATGTTGAAAATTTCTTTTATAGTATTTTAGAAGAAGTTGATGTCGAAGATGAATTCCAAGGTAGTGAAGCAGTCACTTTCCAAGTCTTGCCTAAAAATGATGGCTTAGAACTGTTTATTAGTAAAAATGTCGCTATGGACGACTTGTCTTCCTTAGAAGGTCTGAGCGAAGTCAATGCAGATGTTAGCGAATTAATTCGCAAACAAATTGAAGCAGACAAAGCAGCCGCCGATGAACTTGATGAGATGGAAGCCACAGATGAAACAAACAGAAATGTAATCTTTGAATTAGATAATTTTGAAGCGATGATCCAATTATCCAAAGAAGTCTTCATGCAATCTGTTTTGACTAACTTATACACGTACAACGATCGTTATTACTTACAAGTTTTGTTCTTAACCGATGAATTAGAAAAAACAAATGTTGACAATGAAATTGCACAGATTTTAGAATTCGCTCATAAAACAACTGTCACTCAGGATACTTTAGTCGAATATGGCACTTGTATTATGGAACGCAGTGCGCTGGAATTAACACGTTATTACTTTAATGATTAAGCAAAAAAGCAAAAACTTTCGGGTTTTTGCTTTTTTTTTTGATGAAAATTAAGAAACTTTGCGTAGTTTATTTATGAGAGGTGAAAATCATGTTAACAGCTTTAACGGCAGACAACCAAGAATTATTTTCTTTAATCGATTGCTCGATTGATGAATTAACACAGATACGAAGCGAACAAGCTTTTGTGTGTCCAATGTGTCATCAATCGGTCATTTTGAAGGCAGGCCCCATTAAAATACCCCATTTTGCTCATCGTAAAAAGAATAGTTGTTGGTACGAAGCAGAAGCTGAAACAGAAGAACACCTCCGCTTGAAGCAGCTTTTTGCGGAAAAGTGTTTACGCGAAAAGCTGTCCTTTCAAGTTGAGGCATACTTACCCACCTTGAAGCAACGCCCAGATTTACTCATTGGCAAGATAGCCATTGAAATTCAATGTAGCCCATTGCCAATTAAACGTTTGGTGGAACGGACAGAGACTTATCAAGCTCATGGTTATCAAGTTGTTTGGATTTTAGGTGAACGATTAGTGCCTAAAGACAAGCTCACGCAATTAACGAAACAATTTCTTTACTTTTCGGAGTCATTGGGATTTTATTTATGGACGGCCAATAAGAAACAAGAACGAATAGAGTTACTTTGTCATATTGAAGAGAGTCAATGTCAACAATTTTATAGAAGAAAACAATCATGGGATTTTTACGAAAAAAAATTACTAGAAATCATCCAACTACCGACTGCTAATTTAAATTTACTGCCAGGTAGACGGCATACTGGTCAATTGATGCATGATTATTATCAAAAATTGACTCAACAACTTGGTTACAGAAATGCTCAGTTGCTTAGAACACAAAGCTTTTTATACACGAAAGGTTGTCACCTTCTCCAGTTACCTCCTTGGTTTTACTATCCTGGATTGAAGCTATTACCTTCTTCTGAAGAAGATATTCATTTAAAAATGCTTGTTTGGGAAGCACTAAAAACCAAAGAAGGGCGTTTAGTGACAAAACAGGAACTATGGCGTATCTTGGAAGCTAGTTTTTTGGAAGAAGGGAACTTTGTTTGGCAACCACTGCCGAATATTGGCTTAAAAAAGCTTTTTAAAATCGTGGGGAATAGTTTATTGAGCTGGTTACAAGAATGTTATGTGTTAATTAAAGTAAACAATAAGTACCTAATAACTAGTATTTTCCTAAGAGAAGATCCTGAAAAGCTCGTTCATTGGCTAAAAAAAGTGAAAAAACAACATTTTTTTAGTCACACGTGTTAAATTATGATAGTATAATGAGTAAAACGTTTCTTAAAGGAGAGTAAACTATGAGCGAAATTAAACAATTACCAACACGTGATGAAGTTCCAACTCCATTGACTTGGGATTTAACCAAAATTTTTAAAGATGATGCTGCTTTTGATGTTGCGTATAATCAGTTGACAGAGGAGCTAAATCAAGCAGAGTCATTTAAAGGTACCTTAGGGAATGGCGCAGAAGCTTTTCTAGCTGCGTTAGAATACGTTTTAGATGTCTATCGAAAAGTGGAAACATTATATGTCTATTCTCATTTAAAAAATGATCAAGACACTACAAATACAGCTTACCAAGCTTTATATGCCAGAGCTAGTTCTTTATATGCACAAGTTAGTGAAGCTGTTTCTTGGTTTGACCCAGAGGTTTTAACATTAAGTGATGAACAAATCTGGGGATATTTTGAAGAGCAGCCGAAATTAGCTGTTTATCGTCACTATATTCAAAATATTTTAGATGAACGTCCCCATGTTTTATCGATGGAACAAGAAGCTTTACTGGCGGGGGCTAGTGAAATTTTTGGTGCCTCAAGTAATACATTTTCAATTTTAAATAATGCAGACTTAGAATTTCCAACTGTGCAAAATGCTGAAGGCGAAACGATTCAACTTTCTCATGGCGTTTATGGTCAATTAATGGAAAGTGTCGATCCATCTGTTCGTGAAGCAGCATTTAAAGGGTTGTACAAAGTATACAAACAATTTAGAAATACATTAGCCTCAACTTTAGGTGCACATGTTAAAACGCATAATTATAAAGCAAAAATTAGAAATTATGATTCTGCTCGGGCAGCCTCTTTAGCAAGTAATCATATCCCTGAAAGTGTTCACGAAACATTAGTAGCTGTAGTAAATAAACATTTACCTTTGCTACATCGTTATGTAAAATTAAGAAAAAAATTATTAAACGTAGAAGAATTACACATGTACGACTTGTATGCACCTTTGCTAGGTGAAGCACCAATTCGTTACAGCTATGAAGAAGCAAAAGAAAAAGCAATTGAGGCTTTAAAACCACTAGGTGAAGACTATTTATCTATTGTTAAAGAAGCTTTTTCAAATCGTTGGATTGATGTGATTGAAAATCAAGGAAAACGAAGCGGCGCATATTCTTCAGGAGCTTATGATACAGCCCCATACATTTTAATGAATTGGCATGATAGTTTGGATCAACTATTTACATTAGTCCATGAGATGGGCCATAGTGTTCATAGTTACTATACAAGAAATAATCAGCCGTATGTTTATGGCGACTATTCAATTTTCTTAGCTGAGATTGCTTCAACCACAAATGAAAATATTTTAACAGAATATTTATTACAAACAGAAACAGATCCTAAAGTACGTGCGTATGTCTTAAATCACTATTTAGACGGCTTTAAGGGAACCATTTTCCGTCAAACGCAATTTGCGGAATTTGAACATTTTATTCACACGGAAGATGCTAAAGGCACGCCATTAACGAGTGAATATTTGAGTGAGTATTATGGCGAGCTCAATGCTAAATATTATGGACCAGAAGTAGTTAGAGACGACGAAATCAGTTACGAATGGGCGAGAATTCCCCATTTTTATTACAATTACTATGTTTATCAATATGCAACTGGTTTCTCAGCCGCTTCGGCATTGTCTAAACATATTTTAGCTGAAGAAGAGGGAGCTTTAGAGAACTACCTTAACTACTTGAAAGCAGGAAGTAGTGACTTCCCAATTGAAGTGATGAAAAAAGCGGGCGTGGATATGACACAAGCCGCGTATATCGAAGATGCAATGAAAGTTTTTGAAGAACGTTTAACGGAATTAGAAGCTTTGGTTGAAAAATTATAGACAAAAAAGTGGGCTATAAGTCGAAATGACTTATAGCCCACTTTTTAACTCTTAAGATAATCAGTTAACCGCTTTTCTCGCAGCATCTTTTTTATAATAAATGTAAATGTCCATTTGGAAAATGATAATTGGAGCGACGTTTAAATTCAAAGGTTGCGTCACCTTGGTCCAGCAACGGTTCGTTATGTGGATGGACGCGACACAGTTGTTTAATTTCATCCATGTTTTCAAAATTTTCGACTAAAATGCCGAAATCATTCTCGCAAGTATAGTTGTAAACGACTGCGGTAGGATGTTGTTTAATCCCCATTTCTCGAGCAACTTTTTGGTCGGTTTGGAAAGATTCTTTGACAAAATCGGATTGTCGGTCTTTACGATACATATCAATATCCCCGCCGGCCGCTAGAAGTAGTTCTTCTGATAACTCAGGAGAGTAAGCTAGACCGTCTTCAGCTACTGCTTTTTGTAGGCCAATCAACAATTGTCGGCCTTTTTTTCGGCCTTGTAACTGTGCTGCTTTATAGTCAAGAGCGGCTGAGTATAAATCTTCAAAAATTCGATTCCGTCGTTTAATGTCATTAATTGGAATATGTTGACGACTTAAAAATTCATTGATCGTTTTCATGTTTAATAAAGGGATAAAGCGCAATTGTATTTTTTTCTTGTCGTTAACAGACAATTGTATAATTTCTTTTTCAATTTCTAAACAGACGCCGCCTAAAGGATTGACGAACAAATAAATTTCAACCATTCATACTTCCTCCAATGCCATGCTTTTTCAAATACAGGTGCCAGAACGTCAGTGCTTCGAATACTAAGGGGCAGTGGTCCGCATCATGCGTTGAATCTTGTTAGGTGCAAGCGTAATGGGAATGTTCAAATCAGCCATTAATGTTTGAAACGCTTGCTTGCCGCTTTCAGCTTCAGTAACTTCTAACTCTAATTCAAAATCGTGCTGTTGGTTATACCAACTTTCGTCTAACGCAAGTAGTCCTTGAGGAATTTGTTTTTCTGCACGTGCTGTTTTTAATGAACCAATCAAATGGATCGAGGCGATTTCAATACCTAATTCTTGTAATTTCTTCGCCACAGCCCCCTCAGTAGGGAGGTGATTCCTCTTGATAAAGTGGTTCGCCGTCTCAAGCGATAAAGGGTCATTGATTTCTAATAATCCTTCTGGCGCAGGAACTTTTAAGGTTAACTCACCACGATCTGCTAATACGCGAATTCTTAAGCCCATTCGTTGTGCTTTTAATTGAAAATCGTCCGTATCAAAATAATGATTTGTTTGCGTAAAAAAGTCCGTTTTTTGAATAGCAAAATGGTCGATTAATCGTTTGAAATCTTGCGGACTAACTAATGTTTTAAATTCAATTTCTAAGTGCTCACTCATGGGGTTCTCTCTCTTTCTTAAATCACTCCAATTTTCACATATTATATAGGTTTCCGTCAAGAAAAGTGGTCTTCTCTGTGAAAATTTTTTCTAATGAAAGGCGTTTGTAAATCAAATAGCGAATAACACCCTATTTTAGGGAGGACTGTGGTAAAATAATCAGTGAATGAAATTCAAGGAAATTGAGGGATCTACCATGGAACGAGAGTGGGAGCTGTTTTTAGCGCCATATGAACAGGCGGTCAGCGAATTAAAAGTAAAACTACGAGGTATTCGTAAACAATTTCGGGAGCAAGATAAACACATACCAATTGAATTCGTTACAGGACGTGTGAAACCAGTAGATAGTATTTTGACAAAGACGGCTATTCGGCATATTCCTTTAAATCGGATTGAAGAAGAAATGCAAGACATTGCTGGTTTGCGGATTATGTGCCAATTTGTGGAAGACATTTACCAGGTAGTCGCACTTTTAAGAAATCGTAAAGACTTAAAAATTGTGGAAGAACGGGACTACATTGAAAATAAAAAAGAAAGTGGCTATCGTTCGTACCATGTGGTAGTGGAATATCCTGTGCAATTAGTCACCGGGGAAAAGATTATTTTGGCCGAAATCCAAATTCGGACACTCTCCATGAATTTTTGGGCAACAATTGAACATTCTTTGAATTATAAATATCAAGGTGTCTTTCCTGAAGAAATGAAAGAACGCCTTCAGCGAGCGGCAGAGGCAGCCTATTTATTAGATGAAGAAATGTCATCTATTCGTGAAGAAATTCAAGAAGCACAACATTACTTCTCTCATGGCCGTGGATTGCTAGAAAACGAATACTATAAGCAAATTAAAAACGAAACACCAGAAAATCAGTAAAGGAGTCTGCTTATGAAAGTGGCGATTGTTCATAACTCGGAAGAAAAATCGAAACAAGTCACAAAACAACTGACAACACTATTAGAGCAAAACCAAATTCAAATAGACAATCGTCAACCTGAACTTGTGATTTCAGTCGGCGGAGATGGTACGCTTCTTTCCGCTTTTCATCGATTTAATCATCTGTTAAACGAAGTAAGTTTCTTAGGTGTACATACCGGACACTTGGGTTTCTATACAGATTGGCGTGATTATGAATTAAAAGAACTAGTTGAGAGTTTGTGTATTCATCGTGAAAAAAGTACGAGTTATCCATTATTAGATGTGCGGATTCGGTTTAGAGATGGGAAACCAGATAAACATTTTTTAGCATTAAATGAATCGACAATTAAACGAGGAAACCGGACGATGGTAGGCGATGTGTTTATTAAAGACGAACTGTTTGAACGATTTCGTGGTGATGGGTTGTCGATTTCGACCCCCACTGGCTCTACTGCGTATAATAAAAGTATTGGTGGGGCTGTTTTGCATCCTAGCATTAATGCGTTTCAGTTAACCGAAATCGCCTCCTTAAACAATCGTGTCTTTCGAACATTGGGGTCACCGATTGTAATCGCCCATACGGAGTGGCTGGAGATTAAATTACAGGAAAGTGATGATTATTTTGTCACGGTGGACCAATTAGATATTTATCAAGAAAATATCGCTTCCGTCTGCTATCGAATTGCAGACGAACGGATTCATTTTGCCTCTTATCGGCACATGCATTTTTGGCATCGAGTGAAAGATGCCTTTATTGGTGAGGATTAATTAAACGATGGAATTTCAATGGACATATGACAAAGAAACAACACAACAAGTGAAATATTTTTTAAAGGAACAAGGCGTTTCAAAAGGGTTATTAGCTAAGGTGAAATTTCAAGGTGGTAAAATCCAAGTGAATGGGACCGTTCAAAATGCCATCTATCCTTTACAAACTGGCGATGTCGTTAAAATGACGATTCCAGATGAAGCGGAACATGAGACATTATTAACAGATGATGAACCGATTGAAATTGTGTTTGAAGATGATCATTTTTTAGTAGTTAATAAGCCTGCTGGCATTGCCTCGATACCTGCTCAGTATCATCCTTCAGGAACGATGGCGAATCGTGTTAAGGGCTATTACAAGCGTCAAAATTACGTGAATCAAGTTATTCATGTCGTGACTCGTTTAGATCGAGATACTTCTGGGCTGATGTTATTTGCGAAACACGGCTTTGCTCATGCTTTAATTAATCAAGAATTACGAGAAAAAAAGGTGACAAAAATTTATTATGCTCTTGTTGGTGGAGCGATTGAGCAGTTAAACGAGCATCAATTGATTGAAAAGCCAATTGGGCGCGACTTGTCCTCTTTATTAAAACGTCAAGTTATCGAAACGGGTCAATTTGCTAGTACAGAATATTGGCTCGCAAAAAGGGGAGCCCAAGCAGCAGCTGTGCGCATTCAGCTCCATACAGGACGAACACACCAAATTCGGGTACATTTTGAAGCAATTGGCTGTTCATTGTTAGGGGATGAGATGTATCATGGAGAGATGGATCAAGGAATTGAGCGGCAAGCGTTGCATTGCATGGAACTGATTTTTACTCATCCTTTTACCAAAGAAACGGTTCATCTGATTTCCCCACTAGCGGAGGATATGAAAAGTGTAGATGATACGTTATAATAATAAAGAGGCAGGAGGGGAAAGTGTAAGATGAATGAAGGCCAAGAAATGGAAGAGCAATTTGCCCTTCTTTTAGAAACGCTAAAAAATCAACAAATGAACGAATTTCGTGAGCTATTTTTAGCGTTACACATTTATGAACAAGGACAATTTTACCAATCGTTAGATGAAAAAGACCGACAACATTTATACAATTACCTATCTCCGAAAGAATTAGCGGATATGTTTGATGTTATCGAAGAAGATAATGAGAATATGAAAGACTATTTAGCTGAAATGCGTCCAAGTTATGCAGCAGATATGTTAGCTGAAATGTATACCGATAATGCGGTGGATTTACTAAATATGTTAGATAAAAGCCAAAAGGCGAAATATCTTAGTTTGTTAAGTAGTGAAGAAGCAGGCGAAATTAAAGAGTTACTTCATTACGAAGATGAAACTGCTGGGGCGATTATGACCACCGAATTTGTTTCGATTGTGGCGAATCAAACAGTGCGTTCTGCGATGTACGTCTTAAAGAATCAAGCGGACATGGCGGAAACAATCTATTACGTTTATGTAGTCGACCAAGAAAATCATTTAGTCGGCGTTATTTCGTTGCGGGATTTAATTGTTAATGATGATGATACCTTGATTGCTGATATTTTGAATGAACGGGTTATTTCAGTTCATGTTGGCGATGACCAAGAAGATGTCGCGCAAACAATTCGTGACTATGACTTCTTAGCTGTGCCAGTTACAGATTATGATGATCATTTGTTGGGGATTGTAACAGTTGATGATATTATTGATGTTATCGATGATGAGGCCGCTAGCGACTACTCTGGTTTAGCCGGGGTCGACGTTGAGGAAGTTAGTGAGAACCCTTTAAAAGCCGCTTCTAAACGATTACCTTGGTTAATTACGCTGCTGTTTTTAGGGATGTCTACGGCCTCGTTAATCAGTAATTATGAGTCGTTAGTTAGCGAAGCGAGTATTTTAGCCGTTTTTATTTCTTTAATTACCGGAACAGCCGGCAATGCTGGGACACAATCATTGGCGGTCGCGGTACGCCGTTTGGCTATGAAAGATGAAAAGGATAGTAATTTTGGTCGCTTAATCTTAAGTGAAGTGCTCACGGGACTAGTGACGGGGGCTGTGACAGGTTTAACGATTATGATTGTGGTTGGTGTGTGGCAACATAATCTTCCGCTTGGATTTGTGATTGGGATGGCAATGCTCTGTGCAATTACTGTGGCGAATTTAGCAGGGAGTTTAATCCCAATGTTAATGGATAAATTAGGGTTTGATCCCGCAGTTGCCAGTGGCCCGTTTATTACGACCTTAAGTGATTTAACCAGTGTATTAATTTATTTCAATATTGCAAGCATGTTTATGCGTTATTTTGTTTAAAAAATTGCACTTATTTATCATGAGACTGAGGTAAAAGGATACGTTGGTTTGCTCAAAATCAAAAAAGTGAGATAGCCGTTAATACGACGGCTACCTCACTTTTTTAGATACAAGAAATTAAACAATTTTTGTGCCATGGACTTCTGTGACTTTTAAAGTGTCCATCACAGTTTGAACGTTTTCTGTGGAAATACCGCCACCTGGTAAAATAAGAATCCGTTGATCTGCGTAGGCAATTAATTCTTTTAAATGATCAAAGTTGTCTTCGATAGGGGTACCAGCTGGCCCGCCATGAGTTAAAATACGCGTCACACCACGCTCAGCTAACCAGTCGATCGCCTTAAATTGGTTTTTTTTCGACAAGGCATCAAAAGCCATATGGAAAGTGATTTGCAAGCCTTCAGCTGTTTCAATGAATAAGTCCAAAGCTTCTTCATCTAACCAACCGTCCTCAGTTAAACAGCCAATAACAATGCCGTCGGTTCCTAATTTCTTTGCTTCGATTAAATCGGTATGCATAATTTTTAATTCAATATCATTATAGACAAAATTACCGCCACGAGGACGAATGATTGTCATCACTGGTACAGAATGTTCGCCAGCGTATGCTAAGACTTCTTCAATAACACCAGTACTTGGCGTCGTTCCACCTACGGCTAAGTTATCGCATAATTCGATGCGATTTGCACCTTTTTGAATGGCTTGGGGAATCTTAGTGAAATTTTCAGCACAGAATTCTTTAATCATTTCTTATCGCTCCTTGCTTTTTCTTCACAGGCATTGTACCATAATTCTGCTTACTACCATAGCCCTGAAAAAAAGAGTGCAACTTTTTATAAGAGAAAATGTTCATTTGATGAACGTAAGGAGTTTTAAATGTTAAAGAAAATTGAACGAGCACAACAATTATTGAAAAAAGAAGCAGCCGTATTTCGCTGTCCAACTTGTCATGAACCAATGCATGTAGAAGGGGTTGGTCTGATTTGTCAACAGAGGCATCAATTTGATTTATCCAAGAAAGGCACGCTATACTTTCTAAATCATGGCGTTCAGACAGAATATAATAAAAAAATGTTTACTTCTCGAGGAAAAATGATTCAAAGTGGCATGTACGCGCCTGTTTTAAACAAAATTATGCACTATCTTCCTCAAAATAAAACAGTAGTCGATGTTGGTTGTGGTGAAGGGAGTTTTCTAGCTGAGTTAAGTCAAGCAGGCTTATCTGGACTGAAAATCGGGTTTGATTTATCAAAGGAAGGAATCTATTTAGCAAGTAATCAGCCAATTGATGCGTTTTGGTGTGTGGCGGATTTAACGAATTTGCCATTTGCGAATGAAGGGCTTGATACGATTTTGAATATTTTTTCTCCTTCACATTATCAAGAATTTCGGCGAGTACTAAAAGCTGATGGGACTGTGATTAAAATTATTCCTGAAGAGAATTACTTAAAGGAATTACGAGCGGCTTTTTATCCCAATGACGAAAAGAAACAAAGTTATTCCAATCAAAAAGTAGTCCAACGTTTTGCCGAGGAATTAGCAGTAGAAGTAGATGAACGAATAACTTATTGCTTTGACATTCCGGAGGAAAGACGGTTGGATTTATTAGAAATGTCGCCATTAGAGTGGCAAGTTTCTCAAGAAGTTAAAGCCGAGCTACAACAGCGACCATTGGAAAAAATCACGATTGACGTCCGCTTGTTAGTAGGTCGTAAAAGATAGACTTTTTTGTGAAGAAAATCCTAAAAAAGTCTTGCAATAAAGTGACATTGGTGTTATATTACTTACAAGTTGTTTTTTCATTGGTTTTTATCAGGGTCCTGTTCTGATAAAAGTTAGTGAAGAGACCTTCACTAACGTAACGACTCGCCGTGCTAGACACCGAGACGGTACGTTTTTTTTATTGGTTAGAATAGCTGCCGCCTGACATCATCGCGTCATGCGGTTTTTTTTTGAAAATAAGTATTGTGGGCGCTATTTATTTTGAATTTATGCTAAAATGAACACGATTGATATTTGAGGAGCTGAAGATAGTTGACGAACCATATTGTTTTATTTGAACCACAAATTCCAGCAAATACTGGAAATATTGCACGGACATGTGCAGCGACGAATACACCGTTGCATTTAATTGAACCTTTAGGATTTTCAACAGATGATAAACACTTAAAACGTGCCGGATTAGATTATTGGAATGATGTAAATATTACGTATCATAAAGATTTGGCTGCCTTTTTAGCCCATGTGGCAGGCAAACACTTGCATTTAGTAACCAAATTTGCTCACCAAACGTACAGCGAGGTCAATTATAATGATGGCGAGGACCATTATTTCCTTTTTGGAAAAGAAACAACGGGCTTACCAGAAACGTTTATGCGAGAAAACGAAGAAAAGTGTATCCGAATTCCTATGAATGATGAACATGTGCGCTCACTGAATCTTTCTAACACTGCCGCACTAATTGTTTATGAAGCCTTACGTCAGCAAAATTTTCCGAACTTAGAACTGACGCATCATTATGAAAATGATAAATTGGATTAAAAAAAGTTAAACCAATAGCGCTTTTTTCAAAAAAGTCAGAAGAAAGTGGTTTTATTTTTACCGTTGCCTAATTTCCAAGCCTAGAACAAAAAACAATTTAGATTTTTGTTCTAGGCTTATTTTGCTTGGATTACTAGAAACTTCCATGGATATTTTCGCAGGGAAGTGATAAACTAGAAAGACATATGAAGAGATAAAGAAGTTTGGAGAAGTTACATGAAATTATATTTTACACGACATGGAAAAACTGAATGGAATCAACAGAAACGATTTCAAGGAATGACAGGAGATTCGCCATTATTACCAACTAGTTATGACGAAATTAAACAATTAGGCCAATATTTACAAGATATTCCGTTTGAAAAAATTTATTCTAGTCCGCTATTACGTGCCAAAAATACTGCGCGAGGAATTCAACAAGAATTGACTCATCCAGTTGAAATTGTTTATACAGATACCTTAAAAGAATTAGGTTTAGGTCGTCTAGAAGGACAATATATTGAAGAAATGCGTAATTTTTATGGAGAAGAATTAGATCATTTACGGCATCGTTTAGATTTGTATGATCCAACAATTTTTGATGGTGAACCAATCGAGCAAGCGATTCAACGGATTTCAGATACAGTTGCTGAAGCGGCGAAGCAACACGAAGGTCCAGTTCTATTTGTCGGACACGGAGCAGCCTTGACAGCGGCAATCCAAGCGATGGCTGGTAAACCATTATCAGAATTACGGACAATGGGCGGGCTGTTAAACAATAGCCTCTCAATCCTTGAAACTAAAGAGGCAACAAGGGATATGCCGTATGACTTAACACTATGGAATGATACGTCTTTTTTAGCTAAAGAAAAAGCACAATAAGCGCACAACAGAAAGGAGGGCTTGTAGTGGTAACACTTTTTGGTGAGGACGAAGAAAAAGCCTTTATTGTTGGGACTGTACAAGCAATCTTTTTTGAAAATCCCAGTAATTTTTATAAAGTCGTTCTTGTAAATGTGACCGATACAAATACAGATTATTTAGAAAAAGAAATTGTGGTAACTGGAAGTTTTGGCCAAGTTCAAGAAGAGGAACCCTATCGTTTCTTTGGTCATTTTGTGGACCATCCTCGTTATGGCAGACAGTTTCAGGTGGATAGTTATCAGCAAGAAAGACCGACTTCGGCTAGTGGGGTGGTTAACTATTTATCAAGTGACAAATTTCCTGGCATTGGTAAACGAACCGCTGAAAAAATTGTTGAAGTATTAGGGGAAAGTGCGATTGACCGAATTATTGATGACCCGAGTGTTTTGGAAGAAGTTACTGTTTTAAATGAAAAAAAACGTCAAGTAATCGTCGAAACAATTCGCTTGAATCACGGGATGGAGCAAGTGATTGTGGGACTAAATCGATACGGCTTCGGTAGTCAGTTAGCTTTTTCAATTTATCAAACGTATCAAGAAGAAACCCTTTCTGTGATTCAAGAAAATCCCTATCAGTTAGTTGAAGATATTGAGGGAGTCGGATTTAAACGAGCGGACAATATTGCTGAACAAATCGGCATTCAGGCGGATTCTGCTGTTCGAATTCGAGCGGCGATTTTACATGAAGTGTTTGAACACTCTATTCGTTCAGGCAATACGTATGTTCAAGCAGATGTTTTATTAGAAGAAGCGATTCGGACCTTGGAAGCAAGTCGCCCAGTGGAAATCTCACCTGATCAAGTGGCCAATGAAATCATTACGTTAGTCGAACATGGAAAAATCCAACAAGAAGAGACTAAACTTTTTGAGAACAGTCTCTATTTTTCTGAATGGGGCATTGGTACTTCGATTCAGCGTTTACTTTCTCGTAAAAAAGAAATTCATTACGAGGAAGAAGAAGTCCAAAAAAATATCCGAATGATTGAGAAACGTTTAAATATTCAGTATGGCGACTCGCAACAAGCAGCGATTGAAGAAGCGATTAAATCGCCGTTATTTATTTTAACTGGAGGGCCCGGAACAGGGAAAACAACTGTTATCAATGGGATTGTCTCATTGTTTGCGGAACTAAATGGTCTTTCATTAGATCTCAAAGACTATACGCAGGAGATGTTTCCAATCTTGCTAGCGGCGCCAACTGGGCGAGCAGCGAAACGTATGAACGAAACGACAGGTTTACCTGCAAGTACCATCCATCGTTTGTTAGGCTTGACAGGTCGTGAAAAAAATCCGAGTTTAACCGCCAAAGAATTAGAAGGTGGTTTGTTAATTGTAGATGAAATGTCAATGGTGGATACTTGGTTAGCCAATACGTTATTAAAAGCTATTCCGACAAACATGCAAGTGATTTTTGTTGGTGATAAGGACCAGCTACCGTCTGTCGGTCCAGGTCAAGTCTTACATGACTTATTGCAAATTAACGAAATTCCCAAATGTGAGCTAAACGAAATTTATCGTCAAGGAGACGGTTCAAGTATTATTCCTCTTGCCCATGAAATTAAAGAAGGAAAGTTGCCTGCTGATTTTCAAAAAAATCAAAAGGATCGCTCGTTCTTTGCAAGTGATATTGGTCATATCGAAGAATACATTCGACAAATCGTCACAAAGGCAAAAGCAAAAGGGTTTACGCCACAAGATATCCAAGTTTTAGCGCCAATGTATCGTGGCGCAGCCGGCATTGATGCCTTGAATAAGATGATGCAAGAAATCTTCAATCCAAATGATGGTAAGAAAAAAGAAGTCAAATGGAATGATACCGTCTATCGGATTGGGGACAAAGTTTTGCAACTAGTCAATACGCCAGAATTAAATGTGTTCAATGGAGATATGGGAGAAATCGTCGGAATTACTTTAGCCAAAGACTCAGAGGACAAAGTGGACGAGTTGGTTTTACAGTTTGATAATAATGAAGTAACGTATAAAAGAAATGAATGGAATAAAATTACGTTATCCTATTGTTGTTCGATTCATAAAGCGCAAGGTAGTGAATTCCGCATGGTGTTACTGCCAATGGTTCATCAGTATAGCCGAATGCTGCAACGAAATTTGTTGTATACAGCAGTGACACGTAGTAAAGAATTATTAATTCTACTAGGTGAGGTTTCTGCTTTTGAAACATGTGTCAAAAACGAATCGGCTAGTCGCATGACGATGCTAAAAGAACGAATCGTGAACGCAGAACAAATGACCTTAACGACTAGAACCCAGTTAGAAGCCTATGAAGAAGGTTTAACGGCAGACCATCCATTTACTGAAACGGAAACAAAAGCTGTCTCTTATGAAACTGAACAGCAATCAACGAAAGCCGATCAGATAAAAGAAACAGACGAGCAATTAGCTGAAACAACAGTACAAGAAGTTTCACTATTTGCTGATGAAGGGGAAGAATCAACCCCAGAAACAGTAAATAAAGCGACAAAAGTTGTCGAAGAATCATTACCAAAAGAACCACGACTAACAGTCGAAATTATTCAAACAAATGCTGTTGATCCAATGATTGGAATGAAGGATACGACGCCTTATCAATTTCTGTGAGAAGAGGAAAGAGTGCCATAAGTCGTTTCGACTTATGGCACTCTTTTTCAACCTTAAGGGACTCAGTTAAAACCAAAACAAACGTTTTTGTGTGGTATAAACCATATCAATACTTCGTTTGCCTAAAATCTCGCCATCTGCGTGAATGGTTTGTGGAATCGTCGAAACAATTCGAATTTTACTTGATTGAAAATGATGAAAATGCTTAGATTTCCCTTGTTTTTGACGAAGCAATAGGAAAATAAGCCACAAAATTTTAAAAATATTGATTCGTTCCACGACAACTAAGTCCACGACTGCTTTGCGAGGATTGGCCGTCGGCATAATTGATACGCCCCCGCCAAAATAAGGATGATTTGTGACCGTACATAGGAAAGCACGATTAAATGTGTATTGTTTACCATTCATTTCAACTAAAATTGGAAAGCCTTTTTGTTTAAAAAAGACATGAATGATTGAAGAAATATAGGAAAGCGAGCCAAGCTTAAATTTATTTAAGGCTTTTTTTGATGACGATTCGTTGGTTTTTTCCACGATTGCCGCATCTAATCCTAAGCCAACATTATTGGTGGCTAAGCCGATTTCTTCTTGGTTGGCTTCTACATAATGAATCGTTTGAATTTCTTTTGGTCGTCTGGTGCGCAGGATTTGATGCAATGCTTTATCAATATTTCTTGATAATCCCACCCCTCGTGCAAAATCATTTCCAGAGCCGCATGGAATATAGCTTAAAGGAATAGCTGAATCATATGGAAGTAATGAATTAATGACATTATGTAGTGTGCCATCGCCGCCTAGCACGACTAGGATTGGAAAAGTTGAAACGTCTAAGTCTTCAGACCAAGGAAGTAAAGTTGTTTCTGCAAGTTCCTTCGTCAATTCTTTTTCATGTCCAGCGTAATCAGTGTAAAGAGCCGTATATTTAAGTTCTTGTTGCTTGAGTTGTTGAATCACTTTTCTAGCGACTTTTCGGCCATTGCCGCTACTTGCCTGCTCGTTGATAATAAGATAGTAGTGAATGTTCATTGAGCTCCTCCTTTGAATCGCTATTGTCCATTATACCAGAGGGAGGAACTTCTGCGAATAAAGATTGCTTAAAAAAGTAAAAAATGACTAGAAAAAGGTACGAAACAATGCACGAGAGGTGAAAACTGCAAATAAGTGCAAAGTAAAACAGGGCTTTCATTGACTATTTTGACTTTCCATATTAGAATGTGAACTGTTGCAATTGTAACCAAGGTTCATCAACCATCCCTTGTAAAAAAACTCGGAGAAAGAAGGAAAAAGTATGCAAAATTCGTTTCAAGCCAATCGAAAGCTAAGAACAGTCTTAGCCAATGGTATCATTATGGGCTTATATATTGTCCTCTCTTTATTGGTTCGGCCAGTTTCTTCTGGTATGATTCAATTTAGAATTTCAGAAAGTTTGAATCACCTAGTCGTTTTCAATCGCAAATTGATGTGGGGTGTTTTAGGCGGCGTTATCTTTTTTAACTTATTTTTTGGTTTCGGTGTAATGGATGCTCTGTTTGGTGGAGCGCAAACATTATTTGCGTTGAGCTTAACAGCTTTTTTACAAAAAAAGGTACCAAGTATTCCTGTTAGAATGTGTCTAAATAGTCTATTTTTCACTGTAAGTATGTTTTTTATTGCCTTTATGCTAGTACCAAGTGGCGGTCAAGCATTTTGGACAACTTATGGTTGGTTAGCATTAAGTGAAGCGATTATTATGACGATTTCAGCACCAATCATGTACTTTATCAACAAGTCATTAAAATTTGAAACACGTATTTAATTGAAAAGATGTGGATAGAAATGATTCATCCTTTGAATGGCAGTGAAGAAAAGTGTCGTTGCTATTAGTGAACTAAGTGATAGAATGAACTGTTTCTACCTCGTCTTTTTTACATAAAGAATAAGATCTACATTTTTTCTAAAAATTTTCATGTAAAACTTTACTAGTCTGTTGGAATACACTATGATAGTGTAAGATAAACGGACTATTGGAAAGTCACAGCAGAGGAGTTTGAACATGTACACATTTAAAATCGGTATTCCGGCAGAAGTACACGATACATTTGTTAAAAATCACCCATTATGTAATTTACTACAGTCATCTTCATGGGCAAAAGTCAAGGATAACTGGGGTTCTGAAATTGTTGGGGTTTATGAAAAGGATACATTAGTTGCATCAAGTTTAGTTTTAATCAAACCATTACCAGCCGGTTTTACGATGTTATATACACCAAGAGGTCCAGTAATGGACTATACAAATGAACGTTTGGTCAACTACTTTATGGCTGAATTGAAAAAATTTGGCAAGAAAAAACGAGCTTTATTTATAAAAATGGATCCTGCGGTTCACTATCAAGATTTCCATTTGGGAGAAGAACATCAACCGCATGCTGAAGCGACATCTATTATTGAGACCTTGAAAAAAGCAGGGGCCAAATATCAAGGACTGACAATGGATATGGGGGCCACCATCCAGCCCCGCTTCCAAGCGAATATTTATCGTGAAGATTTTAGTGAGGAACAATTGTCAAAAAGTACCAAGAAAATGATTAAAACAGCTGAAAAAAAAGGGGTAGTTGTGCAGCAAGGGCATGTTGACTTTGTTGATGAATTTGAAAAAGTCATTCAATCAACCATGGAACGCCAACATATTTCTTTGCGGAATAGTGATTACTTTAAGAAGCTGTTGAACATTTACCCAGAAGACTCCTTTATTATGCTGGCGCAAGTCAATTTAAAGGAACGCTTAGATAGCACGCAACAACGCTATGACAAAAATCAAAAAGACTTGAGTAATTTGAAAGAAAATCAAGTGAAAAAGCGCCATAATTTAGAAGAATTAGATGCTTCCTTGACTCGGGAACTAAAAGAATTAGAAGAAAATATCGCAGAAGCTGGTGAAATCGTCACGGTTGCTGGCGCCTTGGCTGTGACATTTGGTCCAACAAGTGAAATCCTTTATGCTGGCTTAGATGATCGTTATAAACGCTACATGCCAACATATGTGACTTGGCGAGATGCCATTCAAGAATGTTTTAAACGTGGCTGCGAAAGCTGTAATATGGGCGGCTTAGAAGGTAGTTTAAATGATGGCTTAATTAAGTTTAAAGCAAACTTCAACCCAACGATTAATGAATTTATTGGGGAATTCGATTTACCGGTTAATAAATTATTATTTAAAGCCAGTGAATATGCCTATAAATTACGAAAACAAAAAAAATAAATAAAAACCACAGGGGCTAAAAATCAAACTTGATTTTTAGCCCCTGTGGTTTTTTCTATAATTTTTGCGTTGCATTCCGTTTCATTAAGCGAAGCAAAACGCTAGCAATTGCTGAAGCAGCTACACCAGCAACAAGAGCTTCTGGCACACCAGAACTGAAAATCGTCGCAATAATGGCTAAGTAAACAGCAGTTCCAACTTTACCAATAATTTCAGCATAAGCTGAATTAAAAAGAAAATAAATCATGTTCATAACTAAAATGGTATTCGTTGCTGAGCCTAAAACACCAGCCACAAATAAGGAGACAGGTTGCGCTTTTTCCTTCGTTAATTTATTTAGCCATTTGTAAGCGAAATAAGGAACGACCCCAATTAAAATCCGCGGAATGAGCACAATTAAAAGCGCCTTCCAACTACCGTGATCGGTACCGATCACGGGAATAAATGGAGAAAAAACAAACGACAAAGGTGTTGGTGCTGTCGTATTTTTAATTAAGCTAATGATCCCAAACGTGCCGCCCAACATACTACCGATTTTTGGCCCTAAAACAATGGAACCAATAATTACAGGAATATGCATCGTGGTCGAATTTAAAGGACCTAATGTGATAAATCCTAGTGGGGTTAAAGCCAGTAAAAGTAAGATAGCTAAGAACATTGCTGTTAACGTAAATTTTTTCGTGTTATTCATAAATTACTCCTTGTTATCAGATGCTAAAATTTTCATCACTGTTTGAAGAATATCTTCAACAGTGGCAAGTGCGCCACGACCATAATCGCCACAAGCTAATAGAGCTTCACGTGGGATTATTTCTTGATAGCCGACTTCTTTTAAAATGCCAATATTTCGTTGGACAATGGGGTTTTGGTACATATACGTATTCATCGCGGGCGCAATAATTTTGGGTGTTTCAGGATAAAGCGCCAAAGCAACTGTTGATAATAAGTCGTCGGCAATCCCATGGGCTAATTTCCCAATTGTATTGGCCGAAGCAGGTGCTACTAAAAATAAATCCGCTTTTTTAGCTAACTCAATGTGATTAATTTTACTGGGATCAATTTCCATCATGACATCCGTATGCACTGGATTCTTAGAAAGTGATTGTAACGTCAGCGGAGTGATGAACGCTGTGCTGCTTTTAGTCATTAAAATTTCCACATTGTAGCCAAGCTTAGCTAGTTGACTTGTAATATCTGCTGCTTTATATGCAGAAATGCTGCCAGAGACGCCTAATAAAATAGTTTTCATTGTTGTTCTCTCCATTTCTTTTCAACATTTTTAACGATCATTGAACCAATCCCTTGTTTTGAACGAGCTTCTTGGACAATGCCCGTTTCGTTAATTAATAATCCTTCGTGTTCTGTTTCATGAACGTTCATCAAGTCATTGGCTAAGACAAAGTCACACCGATTTTTAACCAAAGCGGCTTGTGCAACCTGGACGAGTTCTTCTTGTGAAACGTCGACAAGTAATTTAAAGCCCACTAAAACAGTTTGGGGTTGCTTGTCACGAATCATTTGGATGACTTTAGGATTTTTCTTTAGAAAAATTAATAATCGATCCGTATCAGATGAAATTTTTGTTGCTGTTTGAGGAATATCAGCAATCTGATTCAATGTGTTTTGAACGATAGTTGCCAAGGCTTCTTTGGTCTTTGGCAATGTTTGTTCGCTTAATTGTTGCGCAAAAGAATCAATAAATTGTTCTTCCGTTTGCGCGGTTTCCGTCGTAAAATCACTGACTGCCATTGCGTGAACAATCGCATCAAATTGCTTTTCAGCAAAGAGTTGTTCTAACGTAGTGGCTAATTCAACCGTTGTTTCTATTTCTTTAATTGATAAGTCCAATTGTTGGGTTGGACGTAATGCATGTTTGGTTGTTACGTAGGTTACGGTGTGTCCAGCAGCTAAAAAACTTTCAGCAATTGCTTTTCCTAGTCCGCCAGAAGAATGATTGGTAATCGAACGAACATTATCAATCGGTTCTGACGTTCCGCCAGCAGTAACTAAAACATCCATAATCAAAACGCCTCCTTAAGAAATTCGGACAATGGTCCGTCCAATATGTTGGCCTGCTTGTAATGCTTCAAAAACAGGGGGAAGTTCTTCTAAAGTAATCTCTTGATACACAGCTTTTTCAGTGATGTCTAAATCAGTGGCAAGACGTTGCCAAACTATTTTTCGTTTGTCCATACCAACATTAACCGAATCAATGCCCAATAAATGAACGCCCCGTAAAATAAAGGGTAAAACGGTTGTCTCTAATGTAATTCCAGCAGCGCGGCCACAAATGGCTGAACGGCCATCATAACGAAGTTGTGGTAAAACAGCAGAAGTAATTTCCCCACCAGTGGTATCAATTGCAAAAGCAAAACGCTGTTTCATCAATGCTTTAACAGGAGTTGCTAAGAAATCTTCTACTAATAAGCATTCACTAACACCTAACTCTTTTAAAAGCTCAAAAGAATCTGGCTTTCTAGTTAATGCAGTGATTGAAGTGTAGCCTAATTGATGCAACATCGCAATAGACAATGTCGCAACACCGCCTGTCGCACCAGTTACAATAATGGGGGCTTCTTTGTCGTCTCGTAAGCCATCGTCTTCTAAAGCTGTGACAGATAATCCTGCCGTAAAGCCAGCAGTTCCGAAGATCATTGCTTCTTTGAGACTCATTTTTTCAGGAAGTGGAACTACCCAATCGCCAGGAACACGCACATATTCAGAATAACCACCAGTATGACTAACCCCTAATTGATAGCCTGTTACGATCACTTTATCGCCTTCTTTGAAACGAGGATCTTCCGATGTGACAACAGTGCCACTGACATCAATTCCTGGAATCATTGGATAATTGCGAATCACACCGCCGTCTTTTTTTGAAGCTAAAGAGTCTTTAAAGTTAACTGAGGAGTAGGCTGCTTTGATTACTACAGTGCCTTCTGATAAATCGTCTAAAGTAATGGTTTCTAGTTGACCAATAACAGATGTATCTTGTTCTCTTAACGTAAATGCTTGAAATGAATTCATATAAAAACTCTCCTTCCAATTATGTAAAAAAGCAACTCGTCTTATTTTATCATATTCTGATTTTTTCGTATCATTTTTCTTCTTATAAACAGTAAGTTATACAGAAAAGAAAGATTGTGTGACAATTAGACTAGAAAAATAAAGAAAAATGGTTGAAATTTTTCAAAAAGTTCGTATACTAAAAAAGGTAAAACTAAACTGTAAGTTTAGTATTACAAAACTTTTGTTGAAAAGATTAGTTGAAAATAGAAACGAGGTGTGCCATGGAAATTGGTGAGAAGTTGAGAAATTTACGCATTCAGAAAAATTTAACGCAAGAAGAATTAGGCGAAAGAACGGATTTATCCAAAGGCTATATTTCCCAATTGGAGCGGGATTTAAGCTCACCATCAATGGAAACATTTTTCTCAATTTTAGAAGTACTAGGCGTGACGCCAGAGCAGTTTTTTAGTCAGCAACCGCTTGAACAGAAAATTGTCTACAATGAAGAAGAAAGTACCCTCTATTATGATGAAGAACATGGCTATGAACTAAAATGGTTAATTCCAGCCTCAAATGAAAAAGAAATGGAACCTGTCATTATTACTTTTGATAAAAATGGCGAATACAAAACGTTTGAACCTTCTCTATCGGAAACATTTATTTATGTGATTGATGGCTCCATTCGTTTGACATTAGGGGAAGCGACGTATATTGCTAAAAAAGGTCAAACCATGTATTACCAAGCAACAGAACCTCACCAAATTAGCAACAATGGTCGAGGAAAAAGTCGTGCGTTAATTGTGGCGACAGAATCGTATTTATAAAGGACGAAATGGAGGAGTTTATCCAGTGAGAAACCATGTGATTTCATTTGAAAATGTTGTCAAACAATTTGACGATGAACCAGTATTAAAAAATGTCAGCTTTGAAATTGAAGAAGGAAAATTTTATACCTTATTAGGACCTTCAGGATGTGGTAAAACCACGATTTTGCGTATTATTGCGGGATTCAATGACGTGACTTCTGGTGATGTTTATTTTGATGGTAAAAGAATAAATGATGTACCTGCCAATAAACGCCAAGTCAATACCGTGTTTCAGGATTATGCTTTGTTTCCTCACATGAATGTTTTTGATAATGTTGCATTTGGTTTAAAAATCAAAAAACTATCCAAAGCAGAAATTGAAAAAAAAGTGAAAGAGGCATTACGTTTGGTTCAATTACCGGGCTACGAAACACGTGAAATTAGTGAAATGTCTGGGGGGCAACGTCAGCGGGTCGCAATTGCACGAGCGATTGTCAATGAGCCAAAAGTATTGCTTTTAGATGAGCCGTTATCCGCTTTAGATTTGAAATTACGCACAGCGATGCAATATGAACTACGTGATTTACAACAACGTTTAGGAATTACTTTTATTTTTGTGACCCATGATCAAGAAGAAGCATTAGCGATGAGTGATGAAATTTTTGTCATGAATAAAGGTCATATCGTGCAAAGTGGCACACCAGTCGATATTTATGATGAACCGATTAATCACTTTGTTGCTGACTTTGTAGGGGAAAGTAATATTGTGGATGGCGTGATGCTGGAAGATAATTTAGTTTCATTTGTGGGCAAAAAGTTTGAATGTGTCGATGGCGGCATGCGGAAAAATGAACCTGTAGAAGTCGTTTTACGTCCAGAAGACTTAACGATTACCACGCTTGAAAAAGGCAAGCTAACTGTAACGGTGGACACGCAGTTATTCCGCGGCGTTCATTATGAAATTATTTGTTTTGATGAACAAGGAAACGAATGGATGGTGCATTCCACTCGAAAAGCCAAAGAAGGTGCTCAAGTAGGGCTCTCTTTTGAGCCAGAAGATATTCACGTGATGCGCTTCAATGAATCAGAAGAAGACTTTGATGCCCGTTTAGAAAGTTACGACGAGTAAACGAAAGGGGAAAATAAAATGAAAACAATGCGTCGAATTTATTCGATTCCCTATGTAATGTGGTTACTTTTATTCGTCATTGCGCCAGTGCTAATGATTATTTATCAATCATTTTTCGATATGAATGGCCAGTTTACTTTGGCGAATTACCAAACGTATTTTACATCAGGAACGTATTTAAGTATGACCATTAATTCGGTTTGGTATGCTTTTCTGATTACCATTTTTACGTTATTGGTAAGTTATCCTACGGCTTATTTTTTGACAAAGCTCAAGCATAAACAGTTGTGGTTAATGCTCGTTATTTTACCAACGTGGGTGAATTTATTATTAAAAGCTTATGCCTTTATTGGGATTTTCAGTATTCATGGGAGTATCAATCAGTTTATGAGTTTTATGGGTTTGGGTACGCACCAAATTCTGTTTACAGATTTCAGTTTTTTATTTGTCGCAACGTATATTGAAATTCCATTTATGATTATGCCGATTTTTAATGCCTTAGAAGAGATGAATCCTTCATTGATTAGTGCTAGTCGGGACTTAGGAGCTAGCAGTGCGGAAACGTTCCGCCGTGTCATTTTTCCTCTCTCCCTAAACGGTGTGAAAAGTGGCGTTCAAGCTGTCTTTATTCCTTCGCTCTCGCTCTTTATGTTAACGCGTTTAATTGGCGGCAATCGGGTGATTACGTTGGGAACGGCGATTGAGGAACACTTCTTAGTAACGCAAAACTGGGGCATGGGTTCAACAATTGGTGTGATTTTAATTGTTGCCATGTTTATTGTGATGTTGCTGACGGGTGAGAAGAAGAAAGGGCGTGGCAAATAATGCAAAAGAAAAAGTTTAAATGGTCTTATGTGTATTTATTCGTTGTCTTTGCGCTACTGTACGCACCAATCTTTTATTTGATTTTTTATTCGTTTAACGATACGCAAACGATGAATCAGTTTACTGGTTTTACGTTAGATAATTATCGGAACGTTTTCGAAGACACACGTTTGTTAACCATTGTTCTGAATACGTTTTTGTTAGCTTTCTTATCGGCTTTAATAGCAACCATCATTGGAACATTTGGCGCGATGGGGATTTATTATACAAAACGTCGTAAAAACCGGAACACGTTGCTTAGCTTTAATAACATTTTACTCGTTTCACCAGATGTTATTATTGGAGCCAGTTTCTTAATTTTCTTCACGGCAGTAGGGTTTATCAGTTTAGGTTTTACAAGTGTGTTATTGTCGCATATTGCCTTTAGTATTCCAATTGTTGTTTTAATGGTTTTACCAAAACTACAAGAGATGAATGATTCCATGGTAGATGCGGCACGGGATTTAGGGGCCAATAATGTTCAAGTGATTAAAAATATTATTTTGCCTTTTTTAGCGCCAGGAATTATTGCTGGCTACTTTATGGCCTTTACTTATTCGTTGGACGATTTTGCCGTAACATTCTTTGTGACAGGCAATGGTTTTTCAACATTATCTGTTGAAATTTATTCACGAGCACGTCAGGGAATTAGTTTAGAAATCAATGCCTTAAGTGCGTTAGTGTTCCTATTCTCAATGATTCTAGTTGTCGGTTATTACTTTATCAGTAAAGACAATACGCCAAAACGTTTAAAGAAAATGCGTCGGGAACAAAGTGAGGTGGCCAAGTTAAAATGAAAAAATTACAGTCACTTTTTATTGGAATTATCGCTATTATTGTCATCTTGTTTTTTGGCGTGCGCCAATTGGAGAAAGCAAGTGGCATGGCAGGAGCAGATACCTTAACCATTTACAATTGGGGGGACTATATAGATCCGACCTTGATTAAGAAATTTGAAAAAGAAACAGGCTATAAAGTCAATTACGAAACCTTTGATTCTAATGAAGCCATGTATACAAAAATTCAGCAAGGTGGCACAGCCTATGATATTGCCATTCCTTCTGAATATATGATTCAAAAAATGATGAAAGCGAAGATGCTTTTACCACTTGATCACAGCAAATTAAAAGGCTTAGAAAACATTGATGCACGCTTTTTAGATCAATCCTTTGATCCAAAAAATAAGTTTTCCGTTCCATACTTCTGGGGCACGTTGGGGATTATTTATAATGATAAATTTATTGACGGTCGTCAGATCCAACATTGGGATGATTTATGGCGCCCGGAATTAAAAAATAATGTCATGCTGATTGATGGCGCTCGCGAAGTGTTAGGATTATCTTTGAACAGTTTAGGCTATTCGTTAAACAGTAAAAACGACCAACAATTACGTCAGGCTACCGATAAGTTAAACCGATTAACGAACAATGTCAAAGCAATTGTTGCCGATGAAATCAAAATGTACATGGCTAATGAAGAAAGTGCAGTTGCTGTAACTTTCTCTGGTGAAGCTGCTGAAATGCTAGAAAACAATGAACATCTACATTATGTGATTCCCAGTGAAGGCTCTAATCTCTGGTTTGATAACATTGTGATGCCTAAGACAGCCAAAAATAAAGAGGGTGCCTATGCATTTATGAACTTTATGTTACGACCAGAAAATGCAGCACAAAATGCAGAATATATTGGTTATTCCACACCAAATAAAGAAGCTAAAAAACTATTACCAAAAGAAGTTGCCGAAGATAAACAATTTTATCCAGATGATGAAACCATCAAACATTTAGAAGTTTACCAAGACTTAGGTCAAGAATACTTAGGAATTTATAACGACCTATTCTTGGAGTTTAAGATGTATCGGAAATAAAAAAGTACCTTTGTAACTTTCATGCCGACCCTAAAAGTTAGATTAAAAAATCTAACTTTTAGGGTCGGCTTTTATTCATACAAACTTCTAATTGAGGCACAAAGAATCCTGTGCTACACTTTGTGTAAAGCATAAAAGGAGCAAAGAAAATGAAGAGGAAAACAATCCGAATACTACTAATCAGTAGCGGTCTTATTTTAATCCTGTTGGTTGGTTACCGTTTGTATCTAGAATATCAAACAGATATTCAATTATTTTTGAATCCTAAAGCCAGTAAGACACAATTATTAGAGCGAATTCGTTCACATGGTTTTTCAGCAGCGCTGTGGTTAGTTTTTTTGACAGTAATTATGTGTGCAGTACCAGGGATTCCGACCTCGGTAATCGGTGTGATTGCAGGATTGAGTTTTGGTCCATTTAGTGGCACACTCATTAACGTTTTAGGGAATAGTTTGGGAAATTTAGTTGCAATCTTTTTGATGCATCATATAAAATTTTTAGATAAAAAAACGGAGACCAATCATTGGGTCCAGTCCATTCGACGGATGAAGCATCCAAAAATTGGGATTATGGTGGGCTACATGATTCCAATTATTCCTTCTTCTGTGATTAATTTTGCTGCGGATACTATGCAGTTGCCATTAAAAAATTTAATAGCCGCGATAGTCGTTGGTGTGATTCCTTCCTCAATACTTTACGCATGTGGAGGCGAAGCACTATTTCATGGATATAATAAAACGGCAGTATTGTTAATTGTGAGTGTTCTTTTGTTCGTTGGATTGGTGGTCATTATTAAGAAAGATAGAAAAAGATTTCAAAAAACTGTTCTTTAAGAACGGTTTTTTTGTGCATTTGAACAATAAATCCTGTTAAATTTACAATTTTAAAAAGAAAGGACTTTGATAAAATGAAAGCGTAAACAATTTAAGGAGCTGATTTTGAATGCCAGATATTACAATATCTTGGGTTGCTGCAATTTTAGGATTAGTTGTAGCGATAGTATTAATTTTGAAAAAATTTAATCCTGTGTATTCCTTGTTTTTTGGTGCAATTGTTGGTTGTCTTATTGGAGGCGCTTCCCTGTCAGATACAGTCGCTGTTCTATTAAACGGAACACAAAGTATTATGGGAACCGCAATCCGTGTCTTAGCAGCCGGCATGTTGGCGGGTGTGATGATGGAATCCGGTGCGGCAGAATCAATTGCCAACGCCATTGTACAAAAACTTGGCGAGAAAAAAGCTATTTTATCTTTGGCATTATCCACAATGGTAATTACAGCTGTGGGCGTATTCATTCCTGTTGCAGTGTTGATTGTTGCCCCGATTGCTCTATCCGTTGGGAAAAGTACGGGTATCAGTAAGTTATCATTATTGATTGCCTTATCAGGTGGCGGCAAAGCGGGTAATATTATTTCGCCTAATCCAAATACTATTGCAGCGGCGAACGGCTTTGATTTACCTTTAAGTGACGTTATGATTGCTGGATTTATTCCAGCCGTATTTGGTTTAATTACAGCTGTTGTTCTTGCAAATATCATGAGAAGCAAAGGATCAATGGTCAAAGAAACGGATCTTGTAGAGGAACAAACAAAAGAATTATTACCTTTGAAAAAGGCGTTGATCGCGCCAGTGTTAGCGATTGTCTTATTATTACTTAATCCGATTGGCGCCGTTTTAAATATTTCTTTCATCAAAAGTTTGAATATTGATGCTCTGTATATTTTGCCGTTCGCCTCAGTTGTTGGGACAATTGCGATTGGGCAAACAAAACAACTGGCCTTTTATGCATCTTCTGGCTTGAAGAGAGTAACCGATACCGTTTTAATTTTAATTGGTGCAGGTGCAATTGCTGGATTAATTTCTGTTTCTGATTTATCAACACAAATTGTCCACTTAATTTCTGTTATGGGAATTTCTGGAACCTTCTTGGCACCGATTTCTGGTATTTTAATGGGCTTAGCAGTTGGTTCAACATCCACAGCGGTTATTTTAGCGACAGGTTCTTTTGGACCAGCGATTTTAGATATGGGCACATCTTCACTTTCAGCAGCAGTCATGGTGCATACTGGGGCAACTGTGATTGATAGTGTTCCTCAAGGCAATTATTTCCATATTACGGCACAAAGTATGAATATGACGATTAAAGAAAGAATTCGAGTGATTCCTTATGAAATGTGTGTCGGTGGGGTAATGACGATTGTTGCAACCATTTTATATGGCTTTATTTTAAACTAGTTGGAAAGTAGGCGCGAAAAGATGACGAAAAAATTTGTTTTGGCTCCAGACTCATTTAAAGAAAGT
Organism: Enterococcus sp. GC34; assembly: GCF_040886645.1. Lineage (NCBI taxonomy): Bacteria > Bacillati > Bacillota > Bacilli > Lactobacillales > Enterococcaceae > Enterococcus > Enterococcus sp. GC34. Next base: position 144,163 of record NZ_JBFOEF010000003.1, on the reverse strand, counting down.
ATGAGTGCAAAAGAAGCCTGTCTGGCAATGGAAAAAGGGATTTTAGCTGTATTTAAAGATGCAGACATTCAACACGTCCCTATGGCAGACGGCGGGGAAGGAACGGTGGATTCCTTAGTGGATGCAACAGGAGGTACAAGAGTACCAGTGCGTGTGGCAGGACCGCTTCCTGATCAAATCGTTGAAACCTATTACGGCTTATTAGGTGACCAAGAAACGGTGGTCATTGAAATGGCGAAAGCCAACGGAATTGAATTGGTCAAAGCAGCAGAACGTAATCCCTTGATCACTTCTACTTATGGTACAGGAGAAATGATTCAACATGCGCTCAATCATGGGGCAAAAAAAATCATTATCGGCATTGGTGGTAGCGTGACAAATGATGGGGGTGCAGGTATGATTCAGGCACTTGGTGCGCGTTTGTTAGACAAGGAAGGGCAAGAATTGACGCGTGGCGGTGGTGCATTAGATAAACTGGCGCAGATCGATTTAACACAGTTTGATCAACGTATTTTTGCTACCGAAGTTCTAGTAGCAAGTGATGTGAATAACCCACTAATAGGGCCAACAGGGGCGTCTCATGTCTTTGGCCCGCAAAAAGGTGCGACAGAAGAAATGGTGGCTCAATTAGATAAAAACTTAGCCCATTATGCAGCGATCATCAAAAAAGAGATCGGCATTGATGTTGAGATGATGCCAGGCGCAGGAGCTGCTGGTGGTTTGGGTGCAGGGTTACTAGCATTCACAAAAGCTCAGTTACGCCCAGGAATTGATATTGTCGTAGAAGTGAATCAATTAGAAGAAAAAATAAAAGCCGCTGATTATGTCTTTACTGGTGAAGGCGGTATGGATTTTCAAACAAAATTCGGCAAAGCCCCTTATGGCGTCTCACGTTTGGCCAAGAAGTATCAAAAACCGGTTTTCGCTTGTGCTGGCTATATCGGCAAAGATGTGGATGTCCTCTATGAAGAAGGGATGACGGCTATTTTTGGAATTTTGGCCAAAGCCGAACCGTTGGAAGCAGCATTGAAAAATGGACCAGTTAACTTAGAAAGAACCGTTGAAAATATTGCTCGTACATTACAGCTGGTGCCTTGTGACTAAGAACTAACCATGGTATCATCAGTAATGAAAGCTGAAATAAAAATGTTCAGTCGTTGATCTGAAGAATTAAGCGTTTGGGACATAAGTCATTGCGGCTTATGTCCCAAACGCTACTCGCTTTTTAGAAAGTTGGCGATAGCAATGTTAAAATTAGACAAAATCCAAGCAAATAAAATTGTTGAAAAGTTGATGGCAGATATTCCTTATAACATCAATATTATGGATGAACGAGGAAAAATTATTGCGAGTGGAGATTCTGCTCGAATTGGGGAACGCCATCGTGGTGCAGAAAGAGCCATCAATGAACGAAAAAATATTGAAATTTATAAAGATACTTCTTTAGAGAAAAAAGGCACCAATGAACCGATTATTTTGAATGATCACATTTTAGGTGTCGTAGGCATTTCAGGAGAACCAGACGAGGTGCGCAAATTTACCAAGCTTGTGCGCTCGATTGTTCTTTTACTGACAGAAGAATTAAATACACAACAAGAACGCGAAAAAAAGAAAAAACAAAAAAATCAGTTTATCCAGCACTTAATGCATGTTGATTCTGCTTACTCAGAAGCCTTAAAACTTGAAGCGTTGGAACTATATAACCTTCAATTAGATGACCAGAATCATTGTGTACTGACCAAGGACAAGCGCTTATTATCCAGTTATTATCCTGGCCATGAAATATTTGAATGGGAAAATTGTTATCTGGTGATTACTTCTGAACTACCTCAGATAACAAAGCCAGTAACAGAATATCTTGTGATAAGTTCGGAAAAAGCCACGATTCAACAAATGGTCCAAGAGGCACAAAACACGTATTTACTTCTATCGTTTCTCCAATTAGAAAAGGCTAAGTTTTACCAAGCAGAAGATTTTTTCATTCAAGGAATTTTTAATTTTCCTTTTCATATTGAATTGGATTTTTTTGAAACCATCCAGACGATTTATGATGAATACTATGAAACCGTTATTTTTTTCGCCAATCATAACTTAAACATCAATGAAACCTCACAAGTATTACATATCCATCGAAATACATTGAATTACCGCTTGAAACGAATTCATGAATTGACGGGGATGGATCCAAAAGTTTGGCAAGATTTTTGGAAATTGTTCTATTATTTTGCCTATTGCTTTAAAGAACGTTTTGAAAAGTAGTGAGGAGCAGGAATGCTTGTTTGTTAAGCAAGTGTCAGCATATTTTTCGCCAGAATCAAAAATATCTTTTATAATAATTGTAAGGAATCAAACGATTTAGATATCAACGAGGAGTGGTACCAGTGAAAAAAGCAGTTTTAATTGTTAACCCCAGTTCTGGTGGTGAAAAAGCCAAAGAATTTGAAACGTTAGCAGAAGAAAAATTAAAGCAGTTATTTGATGAAGTTGTAGTGAAACAAACAGAAAAAGGCGGCGATGCAGAACAATTTGCCCGTGAAGCTGCGGAAAGTCACTTCGACAGTGTTTTCGTAATGGGGGGAGATGGAACCGTTAATGAAGGAATTAGCGGGTTGGCAGAACAAGCTTACCGCCCAAAATTTGGCTTTTTTCCTTTAGGAACGGTGAACGATTTAGCGCGAGCCTTGAATTTACCGATGGACCCTGAAGAAGCGATTCAACAATTAGATTTAGAAAAAACCAGTGCTTTAGATGTGGGGAAAATCAATGACGACTACTTTATGAATGTCGTTGCGATTGGGACGATTCCAGAGTCAATTAACGACGTGGACGTTGAACAAAAAACGAAGTTAGGAAAACTCGCTTATTTTATTTCAGGTGCCAAACATTTAGCGAATGCTCAAACGTATCCTTTTCATTTAAGCTTGGATCAAAAAGAACAAACCATTGAAAGTAGTACCGTTTTAGTTGGTTTAACGAATTCAATCGGTGGGTTTGAAACATTATTACCAGAGGCCCAAGTGGATGATGGCAAACTTCATTTAGTTTATTTAAAAGATCAATCATTGTGGGATGCAGTAAAAGCCGTTCCAGATTTGTTAAAAGGCGTCGATCAGTCCACTGATAATTTAGCTTACCTAACCTTTAAAGAAGGAACAATCTCCTTAGAAAACCAAGAAGAATTATCCACTAATGTGGATGGTGATGAAGGAGCTGCTTTGCCAATTACGCTGAAAATTTTGCCTAAACACTTGACGGTGTATTGCGGTGAAGAACAAACAAAATAGCTGATTTTTTGAGAAAAGCTGGAACATTTCTATTTGTTTAAAAAACAGATAAGTTCTGGCTTTTCAAATCATCTAAAAGAGAATCAATCAGGGGATATGCTATACTTTGTTTCTACATATTGATAGATAAGGGAGTTAATGAGATGAGAAGAAAAAAACATAAAAACAAAAAGAAACAAGAACTTTTTGAAGAGATTGAAAAACAAGAATTAGCAGAACAAGAAACTAAGCAATTGAATGAAGAAATCGAAGACCCAGAATTTCGTTCTTTTTTTCAAGATGTCTTGAAAAAATTTCCACAAAAAACGTCTACTGCCATAATGAATGCTTTCGCAACTTCTAAAGGTAAAGCAGAACAATTAGTGACGAACAGTCAAACACAACTCGACAAAGTATTTGATGAATTTTTGGCTGGTGTTTCACCTGACGTGAAAAAGAAAAGTCATCAAACGATTCATTTTGCTGCATTGTCAGCAGCAATTATTGGGTTTTCGCCAATTCCATTTTCGGATGCTTTTTTACTGGTACCTGTTCAATTAACTATGATGTCACGGCTGCATAAAATTTTTGGTCAGTCTTGGTCTGAAAGCTTAGGTAAAAGTTTAACCAAAGAATTAGTAGTGGTTAGTTTAGGTAAGAGCGCAGTCGGAAATATTCTAAAAGTGATTCCTGTTGTCGGAACTGTGACTGGTGGCATGGTCAATGCTTCAGTTGCGGTAGCAATTACGGAAGCGCTTGGCTGGGTTACCGTCAAAATGTTAAACGATGGTGTTGATATCTTTGATGATGTGATGTCTTTCAAAGGACAATTTTCAACATTATTTAAAGCCATCCAAAATACTAAAAAGAAATAATTACTGTATCGATTAACTAGGATGAGACACATTTAAACTTTTTTAAGTAATTCGTAGCAAATTTCCAAGGTTTTCGTCACAAATTATTCACAGGTTCTCGTTAATATATAAGCATACCAACAAAACACCCAACATAAACACTTTTCATTTTTACTCCTCAAGTAAAAATAACTCCTTTCCACTCAGTCTACCCAACTGAGTGGTTTTTTTTTGCGAAAAAAGAGGGCGTTGAACAATTTGTTCAACGTCCTCTTTTAATAGATGGGGAAGTCATTTGTTAAGAATTATTTTTTCCATTCTGCTACTTGGTCTTTATGTGAATCAACCCAATCGCGTGCAGCTTCTTGTGGGTCTTTGCCTTCGTTAATTTCTAACATGACAGATTCCATATCCTTAGTTGTCCAATGGAAATTATCTAACACTTTGTAAGCTTCTGGTTGATCTTCTTTTAGGCCTTGGCGAGCCATTGTGTGAATCGCTTCTTCGCCGCCCATAGTGCCTTTTGGATCAGCTAAATATTTTAAATCATATTTTGCAAACATCCAGTGAGGAGACCAGCCAGTAATAACGATGTCTTCGTTGTTTTTAATTGCTTGTCCTAAGGCGACAGTCATGGCACCTGATGAAGAAGTTTCAACAGACCAATCTTTCAAATTAGGATAAGCTTCTTTAGTTTTCTCTGCTGCTGCAACAACACCAGCCCCAGGTTCAATTCCAGTAATCTTTTTCCCAGCTTGATCAGATAAATCTTCGATAGAATCAACATCCATATAAGAAGGGACGACAATTCCTAGCTTCGCACCTTTAAGGTTTTCACCAAGGTCGTCTAATTTATCTTTATATTGTTTATATTGCTCTGCGTGTGTTCCTGGCAGCCACGCACCAACCATGGCATCTGTTTCACCTTTAGCTACAGATTCCCACATAATTGCGTTATCTAAAGGAGTCGTTTTAACATCATACCCCATATCTTTTAAGACTTCGGCAACCACATGTGTGGAGGCTACTTCGGTATCCCATTCCACATAAGAAAGGGAAATTTGCTTATCATTTGTTGTTGTAAAAATTGAAGCACCAACTAAGCCAGCGACAATTACAACAACCGCTGCAATAATCCCGTATTTTTTCTTTTTAGAGGTGGCACCAGCTGCTTTAGGGGCTGCTTTTTTATTATTTAAATGTTGAGTAAAACGGTCAATGATAATCGCTAAAATAACTAAAGCCACACCATTTACGAAACCGTTCCCGACTTGCGCACGTTGTAAAGCAGAAAGGACGCCACGTCCTAATCCAGGCGCACCAATCATTGAAGCAATAACTACCATTGATAGAGCTAGCATGGTTGTTTGGTTAACACCAGCCATAATCGTGTTTTTGGCTAAAGGTAATTCTAATTTGAATAATTTTTGCCAGCCAGTACTACCGTAAGAATCAGCTGCTTCAACAAGTTCATTTGGTACTTGTCGAATTCCTAAATTCGTAAAGCGCACGGTTGGTGGTAAAGCGAAGATAACAGAGGCGAAGACCCCAGGAACCATACCAATTCCGAAGAATGCAACGGCTGGAATCAAGTAAACGAAACCAGGCATTGTTTGCATGAAGTCCAAAATCGGTGTAATGATACTTTTGGCTTTTTCGCTTTTCGCCATTAAAATCCCTAGTGGCACACCAATGATAATGGAAATAACACTAGAAAGTAAAACTAACGTAACGGTACTCATTAAATCGTTCCATAAGTTTTGATTATAGATAAACATTAAGCCGATAAACGTGAATAAACTTAAGCCGATTTTTTTATTAGAAATAAAGAAAGCAGCAATCGTTAATAGCACGATCAGCACAAGTGGTGGTACGGCTGTTAGTAATGCAGTAATGTTGTCCATTACACTTTGACCAATTGTTTGTAAAAAGCTGAATAATCCAGCAAATGTTGAAGTTAACCAATCAGTAAAACTTTCAACCCAAGACGCGACAGGTAATTGATACTTATTCATGTTCGTTCACCTCTGTTTCTGCAAGTGCTTCAAGTACGCTACCACGGATGACCACGCCTAATAGTTTGCCGTTATCAGTCACGGCAAGAGGCGTTTGTGCATCATAAATCAGTGGGAAAATATCATTCACTAACATATCTTTGTCGATTGTTTGAATTTCTGGATCCACACATTCTACAAGAGAAGTCCCGTTTTTACGCGCTTCTAAAGCTTTTTCTGCGCGTACAACGCCTTTTAGTTGGCGTTTTTTATCCACGGCAAGTAACATACTCACTTCTTCTTGACGCATCCGTTTTAAAGCAACAGTTGGGCCATCAATTTCAATGTTAGTAGTTAAAGCAGGTACCATAATATTTTGGGCAGTTAAGACTTTTGAACGATCCACATCTTCCACGAAGGTTCGCACATATTCGTTGGCTGGGTTGGTTAAAATTTCTTCTCCAGTCCCAATTTGCATAATTTGACCATCTTTCATCAAGGCGATCCGGTCGCCGATTCGTAAAGCTTCATTCAAATCATGTGTGATAAAGATAATGGTTTTTTTGACATTTTCTTGTAAATCTAATAGTTCGTCTTGCATTTCACGACGAATTAACGGATCAAGAGCAGAGAACGCTTCGTCCATTAATAAAATTTCTGGATCGTTAGCCAAGGCACGAGCAAGGCCGACACGTTGTTGCATCCCACCAGATAATTGACTTGGTAATTGGTCTTTAAAAGCAATTAAGCTAGAATTTTCTAAGGCTTTTTCAGCTTTTGCTTGGCGTTCTTCTTTAGGAACACCACGAATTTCTAAACCATATTCCGTATTTTCTAAGATAGTTCGATGGGGGAAAAGACCAAAGTTTTGGAAAACCATGCTCATTTTATTTCGACGTACTTCACGTAATCCTTCTTTATCTAAAGAAGAAATATCTTGTCCATCAATATAAATATTTCCTGAAGTTGGTTCAATCAAACGATTTAATAAACGAATTAATGTTGATTTCCCACTTCCTGATAACCCCATAATAACGAAAATTTCGCCTTCTTCAACTTCGAAATTTACATCATAAACACCGACTGTGGCACCCATTTTTTCTAAAATTTCTGTTTTGCTTTTGTTGGCACGAATCATTTCAAGTGCCGGTTTGGTTTTCTTACCAAAGATCTTGGTAAGGTGATTTACTTTTACTTTTGGCAAATCATTGTTCCTCCTCATTAAAAAAAGTGACTACATCAGACTACTATAAAGTTGTCACTTTGTCAAATTAGATGAAAATCTTTCTGAAAATGAAGAAAAACAGTATTTTAACTAGGTTTTATAGTGGTTTTTTATGAAAAATAGAAATAATAAATAAAAAAAGTGACTATTTACCGCAAGATAAGTAGTCACTTTTTTGTTTAAGGATAAAAGAAATTTTGGACTCGTTGTAACGTTGATTCGTCATGTCCAACAAAATAAAGTGTGTCGTTCAACGAAATCTTTGCATATGGACCAGGTGAGACCAGAAGTTCTTCTTTGTGTTTGATGGCGATAATCGTTGCCGAAGTGTTTTGCCAAAAATTCATTTCGCTAATCGTCGCCTCAAGATAAGCAGCTTCTTCTGTTAAAACTAATGAATAAGGATTCATTGGATTGAAAGAATCAAAACGCTTTGTTTGTTCAACAAGAGTATCTAGAATGCTAGAAAAATGAGTAAGTTCTTCTTTTTGTTTCGCTACGCTATCTAGCAATTCTTCTTTAATTTCAGCAATCGTTTGAACGTCTTGATATTGTGTCACAAAGTCCTGCGCTTTTTCTTTTGATGCCACATAGAATCCGCTGCCGTGTTTGGCTTTAACGATTTCTAAATCAACTAAAACGATAATGGCTTTGCGGGCTGTTTCTGGCGACACTTGGTATTGGTTAGCTAGGGTGGAACGGGCATGGATTTTATCTCCAACATGTAATTTGCCTTCTGCAATTTTTTCCGCAACATCGACGGCGATTTGTTGATATTTGGGCTTCGTTAAACTGATTTTTTTGGAAGCCATAGTGAATCCCTCCGTTAATTGTTATTTTCCATTCCTTCTAATTCTAAACTGAAATTTTCCCATTGCTCAAGTAGTTCATCTTGTTGCTGACGAGCATCATCTAATTGTTGGTTTAAAGCCAGCAATTCAACATGATTTTCTAGAATGTCTGGTTGACTCATTTGTGCTTCTAATTGTGCAATTGTCGTATCTAACTGAGCAAGATTTTCTTCGACTTGTGTTATTTTTCTCTGCAAAGTACGGAGTAATTTTTGTTGCTCCTTATTTTGATAAAAGGTATTTTTGGCTGTGACTGGTTCGGGTTTTTTCGCCGCTTCTTCATTAGCTAAGAGGGCAGCGATTTCTTCTTCCTCTTGTTTCTTTTCTAAATAATAATCATAGTCGCCTAAATAAAGTTTGCTGCCTTTTTCAGAAAGCTCAACAACTTTTGTTGCAATTCGATTGATAAAGTAACGGTCATGGGAAACGAAGAGGATGGTTCCTTCATAATCAATCAGCGCATTTTCTAAAACTTCTTTATTATCGATATCCAAGTGGTTGGTTGGCTCATCGAGTATCAAGAAATTGTCACGATTCATCGCTAATTTTGCTAATGCCACACGTGCTTTTTCACCACCGCTTAATAAAGGAATCGTTTTTTCAACATCATCTCCACTGAAGAGAAAGCCGCCTAAAATACTTCGAATCTCTTTTTCAGGTGTGGTTGGGTGTTCATCCCATAATTCCGCTAAGACCGTTTTATTGCCATGTAAATTGGCTTGCTCTTGGTCATAGTAACCTACAGAAACATTGGTGCCAAAAGTTTTACTTCCTTTAATGAAAGGAATGCGGTCAATAATTGATTTCAAGAGAGTGGATTTACCAATTCCGTTCGGTCCGACTAAGGCAATGGCTTCTTTGCGACGAATATCCAAGTGAATAGGTTCGGATAAAATATGTTCTTGGTCGTAACCAATGGCGGCATCTTCGACTTGTAAAACAACATTTCCCGAGACTTTTTCACTATCGAAAAGAAAATGCGCCGATTTTTCATCTCCTTGAGGTCGGTCTAAACGATCCATTTTTTCTAATACTTTTCGGCGACTTTGCGCACGTTTCGTTGTAGATGCACGAACCAGATTTTTGGCAACGAAATCTTCTAACTTATTGATCTCTTCTTGTTGCTTTTCATACGCTTTCCATTCACTGGCTAATTGTTCTGCTTTTAACTCCAAGTATTTGGAATAGTTTCCTTTGTAGTGAGTCATTTTTTTACGGCTCAGTTCATAAACTTCATTAACTACCTTATCTAAAAAATAACGATCGTGGGAAACAATCAATAGGGCGCCGGCATAACTTGGCAAATAAGATTCCAGCCAAGAAAGCGTCTCGATATCTAAGTGGTTTGTAGGCTCGTCCAGAATTAAAATGTCTGGTTTTTGTAAAAGCATTCTCGCTAATGCAAGCCGGGTTTTTTGACCACCAGATAAGGTTTGAATATCTTTCGTGTAAAAAGATTCATCAAAGCCAAAGCCGTGAAGGACTGAGCGAATTTCATTTTCATAGCCGTAGCCATTTTTTTCAGAAAACGTATGTTGCAATTGATCGTACTCTTTTAAAATTCCTTCATAAACGGAAGTGGTTGGCTCCATTTCACTAATTTTGGTTTCTAATTCTCGCATACGCTGTTCCATTTCTAGGATGTCAGCAAAGGCTTTTGTCATTTCTTCCCAAACGGTTTTATCTGATTCTAAGCCGGTATTTTGAGCTAAATAACCTAACGTAGCAGTTTTATTTTTAGCAATAGTTCCGCTATCGGGAGCATCAATGCCTGCAATGATTTTTAAAAAAGTCGATTTTCCAGCACCATTACGACCAACTAAGGCAATCCGACTTTTTGTTGCAATTTCTAAATGTATGTTTTCAAACAATGTTTCCGAGCCAAAATGCCGGGCAACTTGATTTGCTTGTAATAAAATCATCAGTAGTCCTCATTTCTAAATTCATTGCCCTTAGTGTAGCATAAAATCTGCTAAAATAGCACGTATCAAAAAATGCTTTGTGAAGGTTTATACCTTTTATCACAAACTTTTGAAGAAAAATGCTATTTTTGAGCCATAGAATTGCTTTTTATTGTGAAAAACTGCTATTATGTTAATGGATAAGATTTAAGTGAAAGTATTGGAGGTCCAATTGTGAAAGATCAAGTTATTCCAAAAGCAACGGCGCGACGCCTTCCTTTATATTATCGCTACTTAAGAATGTTACATGATACAGGAAAAAATAAAGTCTCATCAACTGAATTAAGTGAAGCGGTACAAGTAGACAGTGCGACTATTCGTCGTGACTTTTCATATTTTGGTGAATTAGGTAAACGTGGGTACGGCTATGATGTTGAAAACTTAATGAACTTTTTTGCAAAAACGTTGAATGAAGATGAGTTAACCAATGTCGCATTAATCGGGGTTGGTAATTTAGGAAGTGCTTTATTAAAGTACAAATTCCATCAAAGCAACAGTATTCGTGTAAGTTGCGCATTTGATGTGAATGAAGATATTGTGGGACGCATTGTTGACGGTATTCCGGTTTATCCAATGGAAGATATGATGGAACAAATCCGTGTTCAACAAATCGAAGTGGCTATTTTAACTATTCCAGCTCGCAAAGCACAAGAAGTTGTGAACAAACTTGCCGAAGCAGGGGTTAAAGGAATTCTAAACTTTACAGCTGCGCGTTTAGTAGCGCCACCTGAAGTATTAATTCAAAATGTTGACTTAACCAACGAATTACAAACATTAATTTATTTCTTACATCATGACAACGAATTGATTGACGAAGAAGAATAAGCAAAAGAAAAGGGCCTAGTCGTTTAGACGAAGGCCCTTTTCTTATTGAATTGCACCATTATGCAAAAGTAGTTGAACAATAATCACAATCGTATTCATGCCGCAATGGGCAATAATTGAGGTCCAAATTTTTCCAGTTTGCTTGTACAAAAGAGCAAAGAAAAATCCCATAAAGAAATAAACAAAAAAGTGACCATCGGCATGTGCGAGTGAAAAAATCGCCGAACTAACAGTAGCCGCAATCCAGAAATTTGTAAAAGGCTGGATTAAATGGATAAATGCATAACGAAAGACGAATTCTTCCATAATCGGACCACCGATAGTAGTTGCCAAAATAAATAAAGGATTTGCCAAAATCACCGCCACAATAGCTTGCGTATTTTGAGAAGTAGCTTGTTCTCCTGTGATGGCTACTTCAATGGCAAAAGTAACCCCTTGAATCAGCATGGCAATGAAAATCCCACTAACACCTAGTAAAAAAATAAAAATAGGTGATTTCAAGGTTGCGGTTTCCTCTAAAGGAGAAGGTTCTGTGGTTTTTAAAAAGATGCCAATCATTACAAGGGCGCCAATAATGTAGAGAGCAGTTGTCACATTAATCGCTGCATTGGGGGAAATACCCGAAAAAAGTAACGGCCCGAAAAAAGCGATAATGTATGTGACTAAAATAAATAAACTTGATTTTCTTAAGGTCATGGTTAATCCTTTCTATAATTATTTTTTACGATTATTGCGATAGCCTAATAAAAGAAAAACGAATAAGAAAAAGAAAAGAGATTCCCAAAGTGTCGAAACAATTCCTTCTGTGACACTGAAAACAAGATTTCCTAAATTCGCTATCACAAAATAAACGAAGGTTGCTATTAGTGCTGTAAGTAAACGTTGTTTCATTTTATTCGCCTCCAATCGTAGTCAACTTATTTTACCATGAATTAAAGGATTGGAAAAACATTCCATGAAAAAAAGAATACGCAATAAAAAATGCGTATCTTATAATTGACAAGAAAAAGAGAGAAAAGACTTGCATTTTTAGAGTGAAATGAGTATTATAAATAGTGTGAGTTAGCACTCTTGTGTATCGAGTGCTAAAATAAGCGAAAACTTTTTATTTGGAGGGATTTATTGTGTTAAAACCATTAGGCGATCGCGTCGTAATTAGAGTCGCGAAAGAAGAAGAAAAAACTGTTGGAGGAATTGTTCTTGCATCCGTTGCAAAAGAAAAACCACAAACAGGTGAAGTTATCGCAGTAGGTGAAGGTCGTGTGCTTGAAAATGGCACAAAAGTTCCGATGGAAGTAAAAATTGGTGACACAGTAATGTTTGAAAAATATTCAGGAACAGAAGTGAAATACGAAGGCGTAGAATACTTAATTGTATCAGCCAAAGACATTATTGCCACTGTTGAATAATAAACAACTTTTACAGAATAATATAATAGAAGAAAAAAATTATGAGGTGAAGAAATCATGGCAAAAGAGATTAAATTTGCAGAAGATGCACGTGCAGCAATGCTACGCGGAGTAGATGTATTAGCAGATACAGTGAAAGTGACATTAGGCCCTAAAGGTCGTAACGTTGTTTTAGAAAAATCATTTGGTTCACCATTGATTACTAACGATGGGGTAACAATTGCTAAGGAAATTGAATTAGAAGATCATTTTGAAAACATGGGCGCAAAATTAGTTTCAGAAGTTGCTTCTAAAACAAATGATATTGCTGGTGACGGAACAACAACAGCGACTGTTTTGACACAAGCCATTGTTCGTGAAGGCTTAAAAAACGTAACTGCTGGAGCTAACCCATTAGGTATTCGTCGTGGGATTGAATTAGCAACAAAAACAGCAGTAGAAGAATTACACAATATTTCATCTGTAGTTGATTCAAAAGAAGCGATTGCACAAGTCGCTGCTGTTTCATCAGGTTCTGAAAAAGTCGGCCAATTAATTGCCGATGCAATGGAAAAAGTTGGTAACGACGGCGTAATTACCATTGAAGAATCAAAAGGGATTGAAACAGAATTAGATGTGGTTGAAGGAATGCAATTCGACCGCGGTTATTTATCTCAATACATGGTTACTGACAACGATAAAATGGAAGCTGTTTTAGAAAATCCATATATCTTAATTACCGACAAAAAAATCTCAAATATTCAAGATATCTTACCTTTATTAGAACAAATTCTACAACAAAGCCGTCCACTATTGATCATTGCGGATGATGTTGATGGAGAAGCTCTACCAACATTAGTATTGAACAAAATCCGTGGTACATTTAATGTTGTCGCAGTAAAAGCGCCAGGATTTGGTGACCGCCGCAAAGCGATGCTTGAAGATATTGCTATTTTAACAGGTGGTACAGTGATCACTGACGACTTAGGATTAGAGTTAAAAGACACAACCATTGAAAACTTAGGAAATGCTAGCAAAGTAGTTGTCGACAAAGATAACACAACAATTGTTGAAGGTGCTGGTTCAAAAGAAGCCATTGATGCCCGCGTTCATTTAATTAAAAACCAAATCGGCGAAACAACGTCTGATTTTGATCGTGAAAAATTACAAGAACGTTTAGCTAAATTAGCTGGCGGGGTTGCTGTCGTTAAAGTCGGTGCTGCAACTGAAACAGAATTAAAAGAATTAAAATTACGAATTGAAGATGCGTTAAACGCAACACGTGCCGCTGTAGAAGAAGGCATGGTTTCTGGTGGTGGTACTGCACTTGTCAATGTAATTGGTAAAGTCGCTGCGCTAGAAGCTGAAGGCGATGTGGCAACAGGGATCAAGATTGTCGTTCGTGCATTAGAAGAACCAATCCGTCAAATCGCTGAAAATGCTGGTTATGAAGGATCAGTGATTGTTGACAAACTAAAAAATGTTGACTTAGGTATCGGATTCAATGCAGCTAACGGTGAATGGGTAAACATGGTTGAAGCCGGTATTGTTGACCCAACAAAAGTAACTCGTTCTGCCTTACAAAATGCAGCTTCTGTGTCAGCTTTATTATTAACAACCGAAGCAGTTGTTGCAGACAAACCAGAACCAGCTGCACCAGCTCCTATGATGGATCCATCAATGGGCATGGGCGGTATGATGTAAAAATAAAAAAAGTATTCTAAAAGCTTACGATTGAAAAATCGTAAGCTTTTTTTTACATAAAGAATAAATAATCTAAATAATATCTTTGCTTGTAGTGTTTTCTCAAATATTTACTCATTTAACAAAAAAGATGATAATTTAAAGGTTTCGTTTTAGCTAGACAGCCTTGTTTTTATTCGATAAAATTTAGTAATAACAATCATTTTTTGAAAAATTAGTAGTTGGTGATTTTTATTTATTAATAGAATATAAATAAAAATTATTATATTTTGAAGGAGAATATTAGGAAGATTGAGGTAAAAAAATGGAAAAATATACAATTGGTGTCGTCCCTTTGACAATTGAAACAAAAGAATACTGTCAAAATTGGTTTGTAAGTAATCAAGTAGAATGTCAGATCATCCAAGGAACAAATATACTTCTTCATTTGCACCATATTGATGGATTAGTGATTGAAGTTACTGATCACCAGCAAGTAAATACTTGTTGTGAGTTATTAATGACAATTCGCAAGCAGTCAGACTTGCCTATTTGGTTATTTTCTCGGACAGAAGCAATTAGTAAAGTCAATCGAATTATTTATTTACAATTAGGCGCAGATGGCGTTTTTGATCATTCTTATGATCGCCAAGAATGCGTGTTAAGCATGAGTAATTTATTGCAACGTGTAAAAAGACGTTTTTATCCTAAATTAGTTAGTGCAAACGAGGAACAAACCGTTACTAAGAATCTTTCTGAGAGATTGTATTTAATTGCGCCAAATTTGAGTGTTTGCTTGGGAAGTGGAGAAGAAATTCTTTTAACAAAATTGGAATTTTTCACAATAGAGTATTTATACAAACACGCAGGACAAACAATTACATATGAAGAACTCTACAAAAATGTCTGGAAAGATACTGCGAATGAACGAAAATATCGTGTCGCTAATGTGATTTTCCATTTGCGTAAAAAAATTGAACAAGATGTGAACAAACCACAATATATCAAAACAATTCGCTCAAAAGGCTATATGTTAACGGTGTAAAAGGTACGAAGGAGGAGAAACAAATGTGGCAATTTTTGACTAAAAACAATGAAGATGAGGAGTATGAGAAGATGCCGGATTTTGAAAATGAACAATCGGGGAAAGCACAACCAAAGGTAACAGAGGAAGCAATCTTTGATGACGAGGTCGTTTATGCAAAAGAGCAAGCTGCAAAAGTTAAGCAGGTCAAGCAAGAAGTGCCGACTGAACTGTCGGAAGAATCGTTTTCTTTTGCTGAAAAACTGGAAGAAGAAAATCAAATATATCAGCAATCCATAAAAAAACTAACGGAGCAATTATTAATGCAAACCAATGAAGTGGAAGCATTACAAAAACAAGTAGTCGAAAAAGATGTTCAACTTAAAGATGTTAAAGAAACGTTAAGTGATAAAGAAGCAACTATCACTTCTTTACAGAAACAATTGTCTGAAGCAAAGATACAACAGAGACAGACTAGCGAAGAGAACTTAGACACAGCCGTTACGCTTTCTCAAAAAGAAATTGGCGAAGTCTTATTAGAAGCCAAACGTCAAGCAAAAGAAACAATTGCCCAAGCTAACCAACAAGTTGCAACAGTTCATGAAGAGATGGAACAACGTTTAGCAACTTTAACAAGCATGAAGCAAGTGGCAAGAGAGTACCAAGCTTATTGTGAACAAATGCTAACCATCAAGAATGAATCAACAGGAATGTACCAACAGATAGAGCAATTATTAGCAGAAATAAAGAGGTAAATGAAGGAGAAATGCGATGAAAAAAAGAAAGGCAAGATATTTGAAGTTGGTATGTCTTGGAGTCTTAGGGACTTATGCGGGCGCCAGTTACTACAATTTGGAACCATTAATCGCTCAAGAGGAGACCGAAACGAGTCACGAAAGCCGACAGCTAGTACTGGAAGAAAAAAGAGCGGACCAAGTCAATCAAGACCAAGAAACTCTTACTTCTTCAACGCTGAACGAAACAGTAATAAGTTCGTCTGAACAACAAGAAAGCTCAACACAAAATGACAGCAGTGACCCTCCAGAAAATAATGTGGAACCTTCAGAATCTGAAAATAGTTTACCGCCACAAGAAAAGCCAATTGCTAGTACTAAACCAACCGAATCGTTACAAAGTGAGCAATCAGCGTCTGAAGAGCGTAAAGCACTCACTGAAAAGCCGCCTCATAATCAGGAACCACAAAATTCTACATTAACTGAAAAGACCAAAGAGCCGTTGGTACATTCAGAGATAGACAATAGTCAAGAAAAGGAAAAGCAAGCAGGAATTCAACAACAAGTCGAGGCAAATTTTGTTGTCCAAGAGAATGCTTCTACTTCTGAGTTTATTAGAAAAATCGGTGAAGAAGCACGAGTTATTGGTCAGCGGCATGATCTATACGCTTCTGTCATGATAGCTCAAGCTATTTTAGAAAGTGGCTCGGGCAATAGTGCGTTAGCCGCGCCGCCTAATTATAATTTATTTGGCATTAAAGGCGCTTATCAAGGTCAAAGTGTCAGCTTTTCCACACAAGAAGATGATGGTAAAGGGAAGATGACCACCATTCATGCCGATTTTCGTCAGTATCCTTCCTATAAAGAATCATTAACAGACTATAGTAAATTAATCATCAATGGGCTAGCGGGTAATCCAACGTTTTATCACGGCGTTTTGAAAGCAAACACGACGAATTATCAGCAGGCAACAAAATTTTTAACAGGTCGTTATGCAACGGATACATATTACGATAAAAAATTAAACGCGTTGATTGAAACCTATCAATTAACTGAATACGATCAAGATAAGAAGAAACCAGTAGTGACTAATTTGGCAGAAGAAAAGAAACCTTCGTTTGATAAGGAAGCAGTCAAAGAACAGCTAAAAAAAGAAGCAGTCATCTATGAAGTAAGCAAAGGAGATTCTCTCGCCACCATTAGCCAGACGTTTGGTGTGTCAGCAACAGCCATTTTAAAACAAAATTCAAAGACTCAAGAAATGTTTTATATTGGCCAAAAAATCACGATTCCTCAGCATACAGCGGCGACTTCTCTAGAACCGAAAGAACAAGCGTTACTTCAATCACTAATAATCAGTAAATCGGTGACTAATGCTTTGGAAACAGCAGAGCAATCAAATGGTACAGCGAATGACTCAAAAACAGAGTCTACTGAGTATTATGAAGTAAAAAGAGGATAGACCCTCGCAAAAATTGCTAAAAAAACGGGCTATTCCTTAACCGCACTCAAGCAGGCAAATGACTTAACGTATTCTGTATTAATCGAAGGACAAACGATAGCACTTCCTAAGCTAAAGGACTAATGCTGATTTAACTTATTGGTCGATAGAGTCAATATATTATAAGACGAAGAGTAGAGAAAAAGTTCATTCATGGATGAACTTTTCCTCTACTCTTACTATGTTTTTCATAAATACTTAATAAATAGTAAAATTAGCAAGAGAATTGTGTCTTTACACAAAATAGATAGGTTTTCTTGCCGAAGTTTGATAAAATGATTAGTTGAAAGGATGCGTGAAAATTGAAAGAATTATTTCGTAAATACCGAGAAGTACTGGCTTATTTATTTTTTGGTGGTGCAACGACGGTCGTCAACTTAGTTGTGTTTTTTGTTTGTCAAAACGTGTTAGGGCTGGATTACAAGATAAGTAACGCAATTAGTTGGTTTTTATCTGTTCTATTTGCCTTTTTCACGAATAAATATTGGGTATTCGCAAGTAAGCATGAAAGCATAGCTGGTTTTTTTAAAGAAATGGGCTTATTTTATTGGTACCGAATTTTATCTTTTGTGGCTGATATGGGTTTAATGATTCTCCTAATTGATGGTATTCATTTTTCATCGTTTTGGGCGAAAATGATTACACAAGTTGTAGTAGTGATTTTAAATTATTTCTTCAGTAAATTTTTCATTTTTAAAGAAAAAGAGGTCTAAGCAGATTTTAGGCTAAAAAAAATTTTTTTGTTATAATATAAACAAGTTTTTAATACAAAGAATAGAGGTAGAAAACGATGGACTATACATATGCAGATGATAGTTTGACATTGCATACAGATATGTATCAAATCAATATGATGCAAACATACTGGGAATTAGGGAGAGCAGATTTACATGCTGTTTTTGAATGTTACTTTAGAGAGATGCCTTTTAATCATGGCTACGCAATTTTTGCAGGTTTAGAACGTTTAGTCAATTATCTCGAAAATTTAACGTTCACAGAATCTGATATTGCATATCTCCGAGAAGTTGAAGAATATCCAGAAGATTTCTTGACGTATTTAGCAAATTTTGAATTTAAATGTACTGTACGCTCTGCTTTAGAAGGGGATTTGGTTTTTAATAACGAACCGTTAATTCAAATTGAAGGTCCTTTGGCACAATGTCAATTGGTAGAAACTGCCTTGCTAAATATGGTGAATTTCCAAACATTAATTGCGACAAAAGCGGCTCGAATTAAATCTGTGATTGGCGATGATCCTTTATTGGAATTTGGAACACGCCGGGCACAAGAATTAGATGCTGCCATTTGGGGCACAAGAGCCGCCTATATTGGTGGGGCGGACGCGACAAGTAATGTTCGTGCTGGTAAAATTTTTGGTATTCCGGTTAGTGGGACTCATGCCCATTCATTGGTTCAGTCGTATGGAAATGATTATGAAGCATTCATGGCGTATGCCAAAACACATCGGGATTGCGTTTTCCTTGTTGATACGTATGATACTTTGAAAGCGGGAGTGCCAAGCGCAATTCGAGTAGCTCGAGAAATGGGGGATAAAATTAATTTCCTAGGTGTGCGGATTGATAGTGGCGATATGGCTTATATTTCTAAACGAGTTCGTGAACAACTGGACGAAGCTGGCTTTACTGAAGCAAAAATTTATGCATCGAACGATTTAGATGAAAATACGATTTTGAATCTAAAAATGCAAAAATCAAAAATTGATGTATGGGGCGTGGGTACCAAGCTGATTACGGCCTATGATCAACCGGCTTTAGGAGCGGTGTTTAAATTAGTTTCAATTGAAGGTGAAGATGGTCAAATGAAAGATACCATTAAACTATCTAGCAATGCTGAAAAAGTGACAACACCAGGAAAAAAACAAGTTTGGCGTATTACACGTAAATCTGATAAAAAGTCAGAAGGGGACTATGTGACACTTTGGAACGAAGATCCTCGCCAAGAAGAAGAAATTTATATGTTCCATCCCGTTCATACCTTTATTAATAAGTATGTCCGTGATTTTGAAGCACGGCCAGTACTCCAAGATATTTTCGTTGAAGGAAAACGTGTGTACGAATTACCAACTTTAGATGAAATTAAACAATATGCAAAAGAAAATTTAGATTCACTTTGGGAAGAATACAAGCGGGACTTGAATCCGCAAAAATATCCAGTGGACCTTTCAACAGATTGTTGGAACCACAAAATGAATTTATTGGAAAAAGTGCGTAAAGACGTTAAACATTTAACGGAAACGGTGAATAAGGAGGCCTAGAAATGACAACACTTCAAGAAAAAATCATTCAAGAGTTAGGTGTTTTACCGACAATTGATCCAAAAGAAGAAGTTCGTAAAAGTATTGATTTTCTGAAAGCTTATTTAACTAAACATCCTTTTTTAAAAACTTTTGTCTTGGGAATTAGTGGCGGACAAGATTCAACATTAGCTGGGCGCTTAGCACAATTAGCGATGACTGAAATGCGCGAAGAAACAGGAGATATGTCGTATCAATTTATTGCGATTCGCCTTCCTTACGGTGAGCAAGCAGATGAAGCTGATGCACAAGCCGCGCTAACCTTTATCCAGCCAGATGTCTCTTTACGAGTGGATATTAAACCAGCAGTGGATGCAATGGTTGGTTCGCTAGAAAACGCTGGTGTTCAAATTAGCGATTTTAATAAAGGGAACATGAAAGCACGTCAACGTATGATTACACAATATGCAGTAGCTGGCGAAAATGCTGGCGCAGTAATTGGCACAGACCACGCAGCCGAAAATGTGACAGCTTTCTTCACCAAATATGGCGATGGCGGAGCGGATATTTTACCGTTATTTCGTTTAAATAAGCGCCAAGGAAAAGCTTTGCTGAAAGAACTTGGGGCACCAGAAGCCTTGTATCTAAAAACACCAACAGCTGATCTAGAAGATGACAAACCGTTAGTTGCAGATGAAGTTGCCTTAGGTGTCACGTATGATGCCATTGATGATTATTTGGAAGGCAAAAAAGTCTCGGAAACAGATCAACAAACAATTGAAAACTGGTATAAAAAAGGACAACACAAACGGCATTTACCCATTACAATTTTTGATGATTTTTGGAAATAAAAACACAGACCATCGGCGAATGAACGATGGTCTGTGTTTTTTTTTACATAACTACTTTTAGAAAGTAAACAAGCCTAGAACAAAAATCACTTTGGATTTTTGCTCCAGGATCAAAACCTGATAAACGGCGGAAACAGAACCAACTCCTTCGGAAATAAGCCGAAATTCTCCAAAAATTAAAGAGCAATTTTCGGAAATTTCTTCTTATTGCTTTCTCGTCAAAGACTCGTCGCAGTTTTGTCCTTGAGAGTTCTCGGAGCTAAACGGTTCTGTCCCGACCTCTATTCTATGATAATGAAAGTCGTTTTCATTTAGGCGTTTTCACTTTCTTTTTCAAAACAGAAAAGGTACGCTCAATAATGTAAAGTGAATGATGGGAGAGAAAAAGAGATGAAGCATGTAACAAAATTGGGGATTACAATTATAACAGGAGTTTTGGCATTATTATTTGAATTTATTTTACATCAGCCGAATTGGGCGTATGGCATTATTTTAATAACAGGTTCTGTAATGGCGTTAATGATGTTCTGGGAAATGATTCAAACCTTACGTGAAGGAAAATATGGTGTCGATATTTTAGCGATTACCGCTATCGTCGCGACCTTAGCTGTGGGAGAATACTGGGCCAGTTTGATGATTTTAATTATGTTGACTGGTGGTGATTCATTAGAAGACTATGCCGCTGGAAAAGCTAACCAAGAGCTGAAGTCATTATTGGATAACTCGCCACAAAAAGCTCATCGCTTGAATGGCGAAAATTTAGAAGATGTTTCTGTTGAGGAAATCAATGTTGGCGATGAATTAGTAGTAAAACCAGGGGAACTAGTTCCAGTTGATGGCTTGGTAAAAACCGGGACATCAACAGTCGATGAATCTTCATTAACAGGAGAATCAAAACCAATTGAAAAAAATCCTGGTGATGAATTAATGTCGGGTTCCGTGAATGGTGATGGCTCTTTGAAAATGGTTGCTGAAAAAACTGTAGCCGACAGTCAATATCAAACAATTGTGAACTTAGTGAAAGAATCTGCGGCACGTCCAGCTCATTTTGTACGTTTAGCAGACCGCTATGCGGTACCTTTTACACTAGTTGCCTACTTAATTGCAGGTGTTGCTTGGTTTGTTTCAAAAAGTCCGACACGTTTTGCGGAAGTCTTAGTTGTTGCTTCGCCGTGTCCTTTAATTCTATCTGCCCCAATTGCTTTAGTGGCAGGGATGGGTCGTTCAAGTCGTCATGGGGTCGTTATTAAATCTGGAACGATGGTCGAAAAATTAGCTTCTGCAAAAACGATTGCGTTTGATAAAACAGGCACGATTACGCAAGGACAACTTTCTGTTGATCAAGTCCAACCAATCAATGCTGAAATAACTGCTGCTGAATTAGTGGGATTGGCAGCAAGCGTGGAACAAGAATCAAGTCATATTTTAGCTAGATCAATTGTTGCTTATGCCAGAAAGCAAGATGTCCCATTAAAAAATATTACAGATCTAGCGGAAGTTTCTGGTGCTGGCGTGAAGGCATTTGTGGATGGTGCTGAGATACGGGTAGGTAAAAAGAATTTTGTGACACAAGAGTCTCAAGCAACTGAAAAAATTGATAAAACGACTATTCATATTTCACGTAATGGCACATATTTAGGCCGAATTACTTTTACAGACACTGTACGCCCAGAAGCAAAAGAGACTATGGAAAAATTACACCAATTACATCTTCAACGAATTTTAATGCTGACGGGGGATCAAGAATCCGTCGCAGAAACGATTGCTGCAGAAGTAGGAATTACCGAAGTACATGGGGAATGTTTACCACAAGATAAATTAACTATTCTAAAAGAATTGCCCAAAGAAAACCATCCAGTCATCATGGTAGGAGATGGTGTAAATGATGCACCTTCGCTTGCCGCTGCAGACGTAGGTATTGCTATGGGCGCTCATGGAGCTACTGCGGCTAGTGAAACTGCTGACGTTGTTATTTTAAAAGATGACTTAAGTAAAGTCAGCCAAGCGGTCGAAATTGCCCAAGATACCATGAAAATTGCCAAACAATCTGTATTAATCGGAATTTTTATCTGCGTTTTACTAATGCTAATTGCTAGTACCGGGATCATTCCGGCGCTAATCGGGGCTATGCTACAAGAAGTCGTGGACACTGTGTCAATCTTATCTGCTTTGCGTGCTCGTCGAATTGGCAAGTAAGGTGGAACAATTAATTGCCTGAATGTCCAGCTTAGTGGTAAAATAAAGGTACGTTTTTAATATTAATAAGTTACAGGGGAGAGATTGTGCAATGAAAGGAAACCAAATAGATGGGCAACCAGTCACGGAAGAACAACTATTAAAAGAAGGCTACCGTAAATATACTGGGGAAGGAATTGATATCTTTTATAATAAAGATATTTGTGAACATATTGGTAATTGTGTTCGCGGAAATCCAGAAGTCTTTGAAGTTGGTCGGAAACCATGGATTATTCCAGATAACGGAAGTGTTGAAAATGACATGATTGTGGTAGATTCATGTCCAAGTGGTGCTCTAAAATATATTCGGAAAGCAGGGAACGAATATGCAAATTAAAGAAGAAAACAATCATTTTGCTCTATATAACGATGAAAACCAAGAAATTGGTGAAATGACTTGGTCAGATGCTGGCGAAAGCATGATGATTATTGACCATACGTTTGTTGATCCAACTTATCGTGGACAAAAATTAGCTGAAAAACTTGTTTTAGCCGGTGTTGAAAAAGCGAGAAAAGAGCATAAAAAAATTATTCCGCTATGTCCATTTGCCAAAAAAGAATTTGATACTAAACCTGAATACGGAGACGTATTGAGAAAATAAAAAATAAGTTAGCAACAGCCGCAAGTAGGAATCTGATTCCTACTTGCGGCTGTTGCTATTAGAGACAAATAAGGAAAGACATTAAATTTCACTGGTGTTTACAGATAAAATATGCTACATTAAAGTAGATGAATTTCGCATATTTGTATAAAAAGGAGAATTAACGCATGTATAATCTAATCTTAACGTTGGTCATCATTTTATCTGTTTTAATCGTCATTACTGTTATGATGCAACCAAGCAAACAAAACAGTGCAGCAAGTGCCTTCACTGGCGGTGCAGATAAATTATTTGGGAAGCAAAAAGCGCGCGGTTTTGAAGCTGTTATGCAACGCTCAACAGCAGTTCTTGGCGCAATTTGGATGATTTTATTATTTGTTTTGGCGTTCTTATCTTCAAAATAAGTACGTAATCTTTTAAAATGACAAGTTTAGAACAGAGAGATGAGTGCGAACACTTATTTTTCTGTTCTTTTTCTTTCTGAAAAAGTCTTTGAAACTTATCATTTCGGAAGGTTTTCTTTTGAGAATATGATAGAATGAAGCTGAGGTGAGCGAAGTGGCAAAAAAAATCAATTTACCGAAGCCGTTATTTTCAGAAAAAGGAAAACGGGCGGTCCTTTTATTACACGCTTATTCTGGCAGCAGTAATGATGTACGGATGTTAAGCAGACGTTTAGAAAAAGAAAATTATACTGTCTATTCGCCTAATTTTTCAGGACATGGCACGCTAGTTCCTGAAGATATTTTAGATCAAACGACGGAACAATGGTGGCAAGATACACAAGAAGCAGTCGCTTTTTTGAGAGAAAGAGGCTACCAAGAAATTGCCATTTTTGGTTTATCAATGGGCGGGATTTTCAGTATGCATGCATTAACGGAACAATTAACAGGATTAATTGGTGGTGGATTTTTCTGTTCACCGATCTACCCTGTCGAAAATAAAGTCCCAGAAAATTTTGTATTATACGCAGAAAACGTGATGAAAATCGCAGAAGTTCCTGCAGAGGAACAACAAAGCCGGTTGCAATCGATTGAGCAACGAGTCAAACAACAATTAGGAGCGATTGAAACAATTGCTAGTCAGACGGCAGACAAACTAAACAAAATCCACGCACCTCTTTTCTTAGCGCAAGCTGGCAAAGATGAAATGATTGAGCCAATGGGCGTCTATCAAACGGCCCAAGCGCTAACACAAGCACGTGTGACCTTACAATGGTACCCAAACAGCGGACATGTCATTACGGTGAGTGGAGAACACAAACAATTAGAGCAAGATGTGGTGCAATTTTTAGCAACACTACCTTGGAATGAGGAGAAATAATGACAAAACAAACAATTAAAGAGCAAATTTTACATTTCATGGAAAGCCAAAAAAAGAAAAGCTTTTCAATGGAAGAAATTGCACAAGGCTTGAATTTAGAAAAAAGTTCAGATTTTAAAATTTTAGTGCAAACCATTGCACAAATGGAACGAGAAAAGTCAGTTAGTTTCAACAAAAAAGGCAAAGTCCTGTTACCAATGAAAGACTTATTAATAGAAGGAACGTTTCGTGCAAATGAACGAGGCTTTGGTTTTGTAACCATCGATCCTGAAGAACCAGATGTTTATATTCCTAAAGAGGCAACGAACTTTGCAATGGATGGGGACACGGTTTTAATCGACGTGATCCAACATGCGGATTCTTTTTCAGATCGCGGAGCAGAAGGTAAAGTCAAAGAAATTAAAGAGCGAGCAGTGAGCCAAGTTGTCGGAGAATTTGTGGCATATAGTGAAGAAGAAATGGCAGAAATGGGACTGTATGGCTACATGATTCCCAAAGATAAGAAATTGAATCAGTATACTGTATCGATTGCACCTGAAGGGATTAAGCCAGTAGATGGTAGCATTGTCATTGCTGAAATTACCTATTATCCAGATCAAGAATATCCAACGAGTATGGAAGGACTAGTCAAACAAGTGATTGGTCATAAAAATGATCCAGGAATGGATATTTTATCAATCGTAGTGGCTCATGGAATTCCCACAGCATTTCCTGATGAAGTTTTAGCTGAAGCGGACCAAGTACCAGAAACTATTGCAGAAAGCGATTTAGTCGGTCGTCGGGATTTACGTGATCAGTTGATTGTGACGATTGATGGAGAAGATGCGAAAGATTTAGATGATGCAGTAACGGTACAAAAGTTAGCGAATGGCAATTTCTTTTTAGGGGTGCATATTGCAGATGTTTCTTATTATGTAACTGAAGGAAGCCAATTGGATATGGAAGCGTATGAACGTGGCACAAGTGTCTATTTGACAGACCGAGTTGTGCCAATGATTCCGCAGCGATTATCAAATGGGATTTGTTCGCTTAACCCACATGTTCCACGTTTAACCATGAGCTGTGAGATGGAAATTACACCAGAAGGAGAAGTTATTTCGCATGAAATTTTCCAAAGTGTGATCCAAACAACGGAGCGAATGACCTATACAGCAGTCAATGAAATTTTAGAAGAGCAAAAACCTGAAACGTTAGAACGCTACAAAGAGCTAGTTCCCATGTTTAAAGAGATGGGCGAGCTGCACCACATATTAGAAGAGATGCGTATGCGCCGTGGTGCGATTTCTTTTGAAGATCGTGAAGCCAAAGTCCTAGTTGATGAAAATGGTCATCCCCAAGATATTCTTTTACGCACGCGTGGCGTGGGTGAACGATTAATTGAATCTTTTATGTTGGCAGCGAATGAAACTGTGGCACGTCATTATCATGACTTAAAACTGCCATTCATTTATCGGATTCATGAACAACCAAAAGAAGAAAAAATGCAACGTTTCTTTGATTTTGCTGCAGTACTTGGCATTCTTGTTAAAGGAACAAAAGAAAACATTTCACCGAAAGATTTACAAAAAGTTTTAGAGCAAGTTGAAAATAAGCCGGAAGAAGTGGTTATCAATACGATGTTGCTAAGAAGTATGCAACAAGCGAAATACTCAGAAGACAACTACGGACACTATGGGTTGGCTGCTGAATATTATACGCATTTTACTTCACCAATACGTCGTTATCCAGATTTAATTGTGCATCGTTTGATTCGCAGCTATAGCCAAGATCAATCTGAAAAAAATCAAGAAAAATGGAACGAAGCATTACCAGAAATTGCCAATCATAGTTCAAGTATGGAACGTCGCGCAGTTGATGCAGAGCGTGAAGTGGACGCTATGAAGAAAGCCGAATTTATGGTAGATAAAGTGGGAGAAACGTATGACGGGATCATCAGCTCTGTCACAAAATTTGGTATCTTTGTGGAACTGCCTAATACAATAGAAGGCTTAATTCACGTGAACAACTTAAAACAAGATTATTTCCACTTTATTGAAAATCATATGGCGTTAGTTGGTGAACGGACGGGAATGACTTTGAAAATTGGTCAGAAAGTTCAAATCCGTGTTGAAAAAGCTGATCCAGAAACAAGAGAAGTTGATTTTGAATTGATTTCAGCTGAGGAAGTCGCGCCAGTCGAAGGACCAAAAGGACGTAAAAAAGGTAAAGCCAATTCTTCAACTCGTTCAAATAATCAACGAAGAAATAAAAAAGATGAATCATTTGATGGTAAGAAAAAGAAAAATAAGAAAAAAGGCAAAGGCAAAAAACAACCTTTTTATAAAGAAGCAATGAAACAAAAAAATAAAAAAGGGAAAAAGAAGAAGTAGAGGAGGTCGCTTATGCCAAAAGGGGAAGGAAAATTAATTGCACAAAACCGCAAAGCTAGACATGATTATTCAATTATCGATACGGTTGAAGCTGGGCTTGTTTTACAAGGAACAGAAATCAAATCTATTCGAAATGGTCGTATCAATTTAAAAGATGGTTTTGCACGAATTCGAAACGGAGAAGCCTTTTTGTATAATGTTCATATTAGTCCATATGAACAGGGCAATATTTTTAATCATGACCCATTACGTACCAGAAAATTATTATTACACAAAAAACAAATTAATAAGTTAATCGGCGAAACCAAAAATACAGGTATCACATTGGTACCTTTGAAGGTCTATATTAAAGACGGCTATGCCAAAGTTTTGATTGGTTTAGCTAAAGGGAAAAAGCAGTACGACAAGCGTGAAGACTTGAAACGTAAGGAAGTTGACCGACAAATCAGCCGAACATTAAAAAATAACCGACGTTAAAAATGTAAATTTATTCTTTTTCGCATATTTGCTTGCCTTTCTTCGGATTAGGTGTAAAATCTGGTAAGTGTTGAGTAAATGAATGTAAATGATTCATTTTTTAATCGCTTCGGAAAGCAGTACCACCCTGCATTAGATTGGTTTATGGAAAAGGTTTTCCAACCAATTTTCAACACATGAAATTTTAAAAGTAAACTATTTGTAAATTATCAACAAGTGGTGGTACGATAGCTTTGCCAGGGATTATCACTCAGGAGTAGGATGAAACTTCTGAAAGATTGTTGGAAAAGAGGTGAATTGATTTGGAAGAGAAGAAATTACTCTTCAATATCGGACCAATTTGGTTTGATGGAACCATTGTTTTGATGGTGCTGTTGACGTGTATCATTGTTTTCGCCTTTGTCTATGCTTGTACGAGAAATATGAAGCTACGACCTAAAGGCAAACAAACGGTCATCGAATGGTTAGTGGATTTTATTCGTGGAATCATTACAGACAATTTACCTCGTAAAGAAGTGAGCAATTTTCATTTAATGGCGTTTACCCTGTTCATGTTTGTACTTGTTTCAAACATCTTGGGTCTCGTTACAAAAATCGTTGTGGGCGACGATCTCAGCGTTTGGAAAAGTCCAACCGCCGATCCAATCGTAACCTTAACGTTAGCGATGATGATGATTGTCTTAACACACTTCTTTGGTATGAAACGCTTTGGTTTTAAAGGCTATCTAGTTAATAGTTATTTAAGACCCGTTGGTTTCTTACTACCGGTAAAATTAATGGAAGAATTCACGAATCTATTAACATTAGGCTTGCGTTTGTACGGAAACATTTTTGCCGGCGAAGTTCTATTGGGCTTAATTGCTGGAACCGTAGCAAGCGTCGGATTATGGGTTATCCCACTAGCAATTCCGCTAGAAATGATTTGGGTAGCATTCTCAATCTTTATTGGATGTATCCAAGCGTTTATCTTTGTGACACTTTCAATGGTTTATATGTCACACAAAATTGAAACAGAAGAATAATCAAGAAATACGAAGGACAAAAATTATCTTTTAGGAGGATTTTACACAATGGAAGGATTAAATTTTATCGCAGCAGCAATTGCAATTTTCGGTTCAGCTATCGGAGCCGCTATCGGTAACGGACAAGTTATTTCAAAAACAATCGAGTCAATGACTCGTCAACCAGAAATGTCTGGTCAATTAAGAACAACAATGTTTATCGGGGTCGCTTTAATCGAAGCTGTGCCAATTTTAGGTGTCGTTGTTTCTTTATTACTTTTATTCAGATAAGCAATAAAATGGAGGCAGGACGCTGATTATTATCGGGACCGTCACTGCTTTCTTCTATCTTTAGCCTTTTCAATAGCTAGTGATAAAGCAGTTGAAGAAGCTAAATCGATTTTTGCAAGAAAGGAAGTTGAGACTTCATGCTACTTACTATATTGGTAGTCGGTGAAACGGCTCCTAGTACCACACTAGGCACGATGATTGTTGTCAGTGGTGCATTTTTAATCTTGATGCTCTTATTAAAGAAATATGCATGGGGAGCAATCGTAGATATTTTGACACAACGTGAAGAAAAAATTGCCAACGATTTAGACTCTGCAGAACAATCTCGCGTAGCAGCAGCGAAAATGGAAAAAGAACGTCAACAACAATTACTTTCTTCCAGATCAGAAGCAGCTGAAATTATTAAAAACGCGAAAGAAAGTGGAGAACAGACTCGCCAAAAAACATTAAAAGAAACAACTGCGGAAGTTACTCGCTTACGCGAAAAAGCTCGGACAGATATTTC
The DNA here is from genome assembly GCF_040886645.1 of Enterococcus sp. GC34. Lineage (NCBI taxonomy): Bacteria > Bacillati > Bacillota > Bacilli > Lactobacillales > Enterococcaceae > Enterococcus > Enterococcus sp. GC34. Next base: position 114,952 of record NZ_JBFOEF010000003.1, on the reverse strand, counting down.
TCAAGAACGTGAAGAAGCATTGTCTTCAGTAAAAAATGAAGTGGCAGATCTTTCTCTTCAAATTGCAGCCAAAATTTTAAATAAAGAATTAACACCAGATGCACATGAAGCATTGATTGATTCTTATATTGAAAGTTTAGGTAAAGCAAATGAAACTAGATAAATATACAGTTGGTAAACGCTACGGCAAGGCTTTGTTTGAGTTGGCAGTTGAAAAGAACCAAGCTGAAGCAATTTATCAAGAATTATTGACGCTTCGCGAAGTCTATCACCAAGTACCTGGTATTGGCGATATTTTAAGTGATGATCGCTTAGAACCTTATGAAAAAGACAGCATCATGGAAAAACTAGTAACAGGTTTTAGTGAAATGATGCAAAACTTTTTGCGAGTGGTTTACGAATATCGTCGCATGTACGATCTGCTCTTGATGATTGATGAATATGAACGACGTTATGATGAGCACCAAGGACTAATTTTGGGTTCAGTGACAACAGCCATTCCTTTATCAAAAGAACAACATCAAGCAATGGAAGAAAAAGCTGCCCAATTATTAGGGTATGAACAAGCGCATTTAGTCAATTTAATTGACCCGTCAATTGTTGGCGGAGTGGTTATTGAAGCAAACCATCAAGTAATCGATGGCAGCATCCGCAAACAATTAGAACATATGCAGCAGAAGTTATTAAAATAATCTTTAGGACTACAAAGAGGTGAATTGAATGGCTATCAAAGCAGAAGAAATCAGTGCCTTGATTAAAGAACAAATCGAAAACTATCAACAACAGCTTGCTGTTGAAGAAGTTGGAACAGTCACTTACGTCGGTGACGGAATTGCCCGCGCCCACGGTTTAGAAAATGCCATGAGTGGAGAACTTGTTGAGTTTTCAAACGGTTCATACGGAATGGCACAAAACTTAGAAACAAATGATGTAGGGATTATTATCCTTGGCGATTTTGAAACCATTCGTGAAGGAGATAAAGTACAACGCACAGGCAAAATCATGGAAGTACCCGTTGGGGAAGCTTTGATTGGCCGTGTTGTTAATCCATTAGGTCAACCATTAGATGGTTTAGGCGAAATTAAAACAGACAAAACACGTCCTGTGGAAGCAACAGCTCCCGGTGTTATGCAACGTCAATCTGTTGCTGAACCAATGCAAACTGGTTTAAAAGCCATTGATGCCCTCGTACCAATTGGTCGTGGACAACGGGAATTAGTTATTGGAGACCGTAAAACAGGGAAAACATCGATTGCAATTGATACAATTATTAACCAAAAAGGACAAGATGTAATTTGTATTTATGTAGCGATTGGTCAAAAAGAATCTACTGTTCGTAACCAAGTAGAAACACTTCGTAAATTTGGTGCCTTAGATTATACAATCGTTGTGACTGCAGGGGCTTCACAACCAGCACCATTACTTTACATTGCACCATATGCAGGAACTGCAATGGGTGAAGAATTCATGTATAACGGCAAACATGTCTTAATTATTTTTGATGACTTATCAAAACAAGCCGTGGCTTATCGTGAACTTTCTCTACTATTACGCCGTCCACCAGGTCGTGAAGCTTATCCAGGGGATGTCTTCTATTTACACTCACGTTTATTAGAACGTGCAGCTAAATTAAGTGATGAATTAGGTGGCGGTTCAATGACAGCCTTACCATTCGTTGAAACACAAGCAGGCGATATTTCTGCTTATATTCCAACAAACGTTATTTCAATCACTGATGGACAAATTTTCTTAGAAAGCGACTTGTTCTATGCAGGCACTCGTCCAGCCGTTGATGCTGGGTTATCTGTTTCTCGTGTCGGAGGATCAGCGCAAATCAAAGCAATGAAAAAAGTTGCCGGAACGCTTCGTTTAGACTTAGCTAGTTACCGTGAGTTAGAAGCCTTTACACAATTTGGCTCTGATTTAGATGCGGCAACACAAGCTAAATTAAACCGTGGCCGTCGTACGGTAGAAATTTTAAAACAAAAACTACATGCGCCACTGCCTGTAGAAAAACAAGTCTTAATTTTATATGCGTTAACACACGGCTTTTTAGATAGCGTGAGCGTAGATAAAATTTTACACTTTGAACAAGATTTATTCGATTATTTTGATGGCAAACATGCAGACTTATTGGAAACCATTCGTACTACGAAAGACTTACCAGATACTGATGCATTAGATGCAGCGATTACAGAGTTTTCTGAAATGTTTGCAGCGGCAAACAATAGCGGAGATTCAGCCAAAGAAGCTTTAGAAAAAATCGATAACGCATAAGAGAGGTGAGCAACATTGGGTGCTTCATTAAATGAAATCAAACAACGCATTGCATCAACAAAAAAGACAAGCCAAATTACCAAAGCGATGCAAATGGTTTCTGCAGCCAAATTGACCAAGTCAGAAGGTGCCTCTAAAAGCTTTCAAGAATATTCTTCAAAAATTCGTAGTGTCGTTACGCATTTAGTAGCTGCTCAGTTAAGTGAATTACGTGAAACAGAACAATCTTCTCTTAGTGAAGGGAACTATCATGTGATGTTAGCACAACGACCTGTTAAAAAAACAGGCTATATCGTTATCACTTCTGACAAAGGGTTAGTTGGTGGCTACAATAGCTCAATCTTAAAACAAACCATGAGTATGATTCAAGAAGACCACGATTCTAATAAAGAATATGCCTTAATCGCCATTGGTGGTACAGGGGCGGAGTTCTTTAAAGCACGCGGAATCGATGTTTCCTATGAGCTCAGAGGCTTAACGGATCAACCAACGTTTGAAGAAGTCCGTAAGATTGTGACAACGGCAACGACTATGTACCAAAACGAAGTGTTTGATGAATTGTATGTTTGTTATAATCACCACGTTAACTCACTAACAAGTCAGTTTCGTGTGGAAAAAATGTTGCCAATTACTGATTTAGATCCATCAGAGGCGACCTCTTACGAACAAGAATATCTTTTAGAGCCTTCACCTGAAGCAATCTTGGATCAATTATTACCACAATATGCAGAAAGCTTAATTTATGGGGCGATCATTGATGCGAAAACAGCAGAACATGCTGCTGGGATGACCGCCATGAAAACAGCCACTGACAATGCGCAAAATATTATTAGCGATTTAACAATTTCTTATAACCGTGCTCGTCAAGGGGCGATTACCCAAGAAATTACAGAAATTGTTGCTGGTGCAGCTGCACTAGAATAATCTAGTCTTACGTTTGAACGTTTATAAAAACGTTCAAAGCGTGTGACTTTATGAAGACTGGAGGAAAGAAATTATGAGTTCAGGAAAGATTGTTCAAGTAATCGGTCCCGTTGTTGACGTGGAATTTTCATTAGATCAATCCTTACCCGATATTAACAACGCTTTAGTCGTTTATAAAAATGGCGAAGCAAAACAAAAAGTAGTACTTGAAGTCGCTTTAGAACTAGGTGATGGAGTGATTCGTTCTATCGCCATGGAATCGACAGATGGTTTACAACGTGGAATGGAAGTTATCGATACAGGAAAATCAATTTCAGTTCCTGTTGGTAAAGATACATTGGGTCGTGTGTTTAACGTTTTAGGAGACACAATTGACTTAGAAGCGCCATTCCCTGCAGATGCTGAACGTAGTAGGATTCATAAAAAAGCGCCAGCATTTGATGAATTAAGTACCAGTAATGAAATTTTAGAAACAGGGATTAAAGTTATTGACTTATTAGCACCTTATCTAAAAGGTGGTAAAGTCGGACTTTTCGGTGGTGCCGGTGTTGGTAAAACCGTCTTAATTCAAGAATTAATTCATAATATTGCCCAAGAACATGGGGGGATTTCCGTCTTTACTGGTGTTGGTGAACGGACACGTGAAGGGAACGACCTGTACTATGAAATGAAAGATTCAGGCGTTATTGAAAAAACAGCCATGGTTTTTGGTCAAATGAACGAACCACCAGGTGCACGGATGCGTGTGGCCTTAACTGGGTTAACGATTGCTGAATATTTCCGTGATGTGGAAGGACAAGACGTGCTATTATTTATTGATAACATTTTCCGTTTCACCCAAGCCGGTTCAGAAGTTTCTGCCCTTTTAGGTCGGATGCCGTCAGCCGTTGGTTACCAACCAACCTTAGCGACTGAAATGGGACAATTACAAGAACGGATTACTTCAACGAAAAAAGGATCAATTACCTCTATTCAAGCAATCTATGTTCCAGCCGATGACTATACCGATCCAGCGCCAGCAACAGCGTTTGCCCATTTGGATGCAACAACTAACTTGGAACGTAAATTAACCGAACAAGGGATTTATCCAGCGGTAGATCCGTTAGCTTCATCTTCTAGTGCCTTAGCTCCTGAAATTGTTGGAGAAGAACACTACGAAGTGGCTACCGAAGTGCAACATATTTTACAACGTTACCGTGAATTACAAGATATCATCGCTATTTTAGGGATGGACGAATTATCAGATGACGAAAAAGTACTTGTTGGTCGCGCACGCCGTGTTCAATTCTTCTTATCTCAAAACTTTAACGTTGCTGAACAATTTACAGGTCAACCTGGTTCTTATGTACCAGTTGCGGAAACAGTTCGTGGCTTTAAAGAAATTCTTGAAGGTAAACATGATAATCTGCCAGAAGAAGCCTTCCGTAGTGTCGGTAAAATTGAAGATGCCATCGAAAAAGCGAAACAATTAAACTACTAGAAAGGCGGCAAACACAATGGATAGTCTTACTGTGAATGTAGTAACGCCTAATGGTCTAGTTTATGACCACCATGCAAAAATCGTTGTGGCGAAAACAACAGATGGTGAAATTGGTATTTTACCAAAACATGCGCCAATCATCGTTCCGCTAGCGATTGATGAAGTCCGCATCAAACGGACCGATTCAGATACACATGTTGACTGGGTAGCTGTAAATGGTGGTATCATGGAAGTCCGTGATAATGTCGTTTCTATTATTGCCGATAGTGCCGAACGTGAACGAGATATCGATGTACCTCGTGCTGAACGAGCAAAACAACGAGCAGAACGTTTAATTGAAGAAGCCAAAGCAAAAGACGACCGCGATCAACTACGTCGTGCGACTGTTGCTTTGCATCGTGCAATCAACCGGATCAACGTATCGAAACATGGGTAAAAAAGGCTGAAGGATTCAGTCACTTTTGTAGAGTTTAAGGCGCTTGCTATTGAGTCAGGTGCCTTAAACTCTATTTCTTCGTATTTTTTAATAAATAGTGTCAAATTTTGGCATTTCAAGTGGATTAATTATCGGTTTTTATTATTTTGTGATAAAATGTTCCTACGTTAGAAAAAAGGAGGCTCCTTATGCAATACTATGGAGTAGATGCTATTGTTCGAATCGTTAGTCATCTTATGTTCATTTACATAAGTTTTTGGGCGTTGCAATCATTGCGTATTGAGCAATTTTTCAAAACCCAATTTACACCGCAAATTAGAATGCTGATGGTATTTTTAGCCATCGCTATCGGATACACAGTTAGCTCTTTTGCTTTAGAATTGATTGCGCTTTGTCGAAATCTTTTCATTGTGTATTTTCCTTAAAAATTGAAAAATAAAAAAAGGTACAATTTTTAGTTGAATAATGGTATAATAGTAAAGATTTTGAATAGGAATACCTATTCTCATTTTTTTGGGGGGAACAAAATGGAACAAATTATTGTTCATGGTGGTAATACAAAATTAGAAGGAACTGTAAAAATTGAAGGCGCCAAAAACGCTGTTTTACCAATTTTAGCAGCTACTCTTTTAGCTGAAGAAGGCGTTACTACTTTAAAAAATGTACCAATTTTATCTGATGTATTTACAATGAATCAAGTAATTAAGCATTTGAATGTAGCCATTGATTTTGATGAAGACGCGAATGAAGTAACAATAGACGCAACACAACCTTTAGGGATCGAAGCAAACTATGAGTACGTTAGTAAAATGCGTGCTTCTATCGTTGTAATGGGACCTTTATTGGCTCGTAATGGTCATGCCAAAGTGGCAATGCCAGGTGGCTGTGCCATTGGCAAACGACCAATTGATTTACACTTAAAAGGCTTCCAAGCATTAGGTGCAAAAATCATCCAAAAAAATGGTTACATTGAAGCAATTGCGGATGAACTAATCGGTAACACTATTTACTTAGACTTCCCAAGTGTCGGCGCTACGCAAAATATTATGATGGCTGCTGTTCGTGCGAAAGGAACAACCATCATTGAAAACGTCGCTCGTGAACCTGAAATCGTTGACTTAGCAAACATTTTAAACAAAATGGGTGCCAATGTTATCGGTGCTGGGACAGAAACGATGCGTATCGAAGGCGTCGATAAATTACATGCCGTAGAGCATTCAATCGTTCAAGATCGAATTGAAGCAGGTACGTTCATGGTAGCTGCAGCAATGACTGAGGGCAATGTTTTAATTGAAGAAGCAATTTCTGAACATAATCGTCCGCTAATCTCTAAATTAACTGAAATGGGTGCAATCATTGAAGAAGAAGAAAACGGCATCCGTGTAATTGGACCAAAACATCTAAAACCAACAGATGTTAAGACAATGCCGCATCCTGGTTTCCCAACAGACATGCAAGCGCAAATGACAGCGATCCAAATGTTTGCTGAAGGAACAAGCATCGTGACAGAAACAGTCTTTGAAAATCGTTACCAACACTTAGAGGAAATGCGTCGAATGAACGCTGACTTAAAAATTGACGGCAACATTGCCGTTATTAATGGTGGCAACGAGTTACAAGGAGCAGCAGTTGAAGCCACTGATTTACGGGCAGCTGCCGCATTGATTTTAGTAGGGTTACGTGCAAATGGCATTACACGTGTCTCTAATTTGAAATATTTAGATCGTGGCTATTATGAGTTCCATAAAAAACTTCAAAAATTAGGCGCGAACGTTGAACGCGTCAATGATGAAAAAATTGAAGAAAAACAAGCAACGACAGTAATCTAAAGGAGTCAAACGTATGAGTTCATTTCGTTATATTTTAGTAACATTATTGAAAATTCTAGTGGTCATTTCGTTAGTCATTATCTTATTTGTTGTGGGAACAATGATTGGTTATGGTTTGATTGGAAATGGGAATCCAATGGATGTCTTTGATGAAAAAATTTGGACTCATATTATGAACTTCTTTAAATAAAAACTTATTTTAAGGCGGTGAACAAAAGTCAATTGACGATTGTTCATCGCCTTTTCTTTTTCCTGAATATCTATTTTATTCTATGCTATAATAATAGAAGTAAGATAATGAAGGAGTGGGATGGAAGATGCAAGCAACCGTAACAGAAATAGGCAAACATGCAATCGATGATTCAGAAAAAATGATTATTCTTTTTGGAGAAACTGCTACCGATACCTTGAAGCAACATGCAGTTATTCAATCATTCCCAGAAAAAGACCAAGTTACCTTGGCAGAAGGAGATCATCTGAAAATTGGCGATACAAATTATACAATCACAAAAGTGGGTTCTTTTGCCAATAGTAACTTGCAAAGTATCGCTCACAGCACTTTAATCTTTGCTGATGCACCAACCGATGAGGATGATGTTATCCGAAATGGTGTTTATTTAACGCCCCATCAGTTACCAAAGATAACTATTGGAACAACAATTGATTATTTAGTAAATGGAGCGTGAATCAATGGATAAAAAACAAACGACTGATAAACGCCTGTCTTGGTTTTGGCGTTGGTTTTTAAATAATCAAGTAGTAACAGCCTTACTGATTGTCTTATTGGTGCTGTTAATTATTCTAACTTTTACGAAAGTTTCTTATTTATTTAAGCCCGTCTGGCAGTTTTTCGGCGTTGTCGGCTTACCAGTAATTATGGCGGGAATTTTATATTATTTATTAAATCCGATTGTCGATTATTTAGAGAAAAAACAAATCTCACGTGTCTGGAGTATTATCGGCCTATTTATTTTAATTGTGGCACTACTCATTTGGGGTGGTATTGTAATCGTTCCTAAAATTCGTGAGCAATCTGTCAGCTTTGTAAATCATTTTCCTCAATATATTGATACAATTGATCAAAAATCGCAGGAAATATTAAGTGATCCACTTTTCGCGCAATTTAGAGAACAACTTGAAGCGGCAGGCGATAAAGTTGTCAGTTCGTTAGGTACTATTATTAAAAACGTCTCAACGTTCACAGTACAAGGAATTGGTAATTTCTTTGGGGCGGTGGCTACGATCTTTGTCGCCATCATTACGATGCCCTTTATTCTATTTTATTTACTGAAAGATGGCAAAAACTTAGCGCCATATTTAATGAAGTTTTTACCAGTGAAGATGCGTAAACCAACCTTAAAAGTTCTTGCAGAAGTCAATGATCAAGTCTCTTCTTATATTAGAGGACAATTAACTGTCGCTTTCGCAGTGGCAATTATGTTTATGATTGGTTTTTCTGTCATTGGCTTAGATTATGCAGTCACTTTAGGTATTGCAGCAGGCTTTTTAAATTTAATCCCTTATTTAGGGTCATTTTTAGCCATGATTCCAGCAGTCTTTTTAGGAATTGTCAGCGGGCCAGCTTTGTTAATTAAAGTCTTGATTGTTTTTGCCATTGAGCAAACGGTCGAAGGTCGGTTTATTTCACCACTTGTCCTAGGCAGTCAGTTATCCATTCATCCAGTCACCATTTTGGTTGTTTTATTAACGTCTGGTAAATTATTTGGGATTGTCGGGGTAATTTTAGGAATTCCTGTTTATGCCGCAGCTAAGGTGATAATTACACACATTTTTGAGTGGTACCAAATTGTTTCTGGTTTGTATGATGAAGATAAGCCAGATCAACAAGAATCTACGTAACAAAAGAGACAAGCAGTGAACGAACTGCTTGTCTCTTTTTGCTGTAAATCACTCGGAAAATTTAGAATGTTTTACCGTATTCAGTTGCTTTGGTCATAGCAGTATTTAAAAGTTCTTCCGCACGATCAGGGAAATGATCGATTCCTTCGATGAATAATCCGTCGACTTGATCAACACCAATAAAGTTTAGAATCGCTTTAATGTATTGAGAAGCAAAATCTTTTCCTTCGTAGAAGCCGCCATTTGATTGGATGTGTAAGGCTTTTTTACCACTTGTTAGAGGTTTTGGTCCTTCTGCAGTATATTGGAATGTTTTTCCAGCAACGTTGATTGTATCTACCCAAGCTTTTAAGCGTGTCGGTACGTTTAAGTTCCACATTGGATTAGCAATTACTACTTTGTCTGCAGATAAAAATTGATCAGTTAATTCATTAAAACGAGCCACTTTTTGTTGTTGGTTTTCGCTTAATGTTTCAAATGCTGCGCCAGCGCGAAGTGCACCCCAAGCAGATAATAATTCTTCATCGATTTCCGGCATGTTTGTTTCTGGTGCATAAACATCTAAAATTTCGATTTCGTCTGATGGATTTGTTTCACGGTATGAAGCTAAAAATGTTTCTAACGCACGAACTGAGCGTGATTCTTCTTTTGTTAATGGATGTGCTTTAACAACTAATAATTTTGACATTGTGTAATCTCCTTAAAATAAATAGTTTAAAAATTCAACATCTCTATTTTACTAATAAAAAGTAAGAGAAAGCAAGTCTTTTTTTTACTTTTAGTAAACTTTTTTTTAAAATGGATCAAAAGAGTAAAAAATAAATAAAAATATTTTTTGGAAAGGCTTGCATATTAAAAAAAAGCATGCTATTATTACTTTGTAAATAAGGATTGTTACTGCTTTGCAGGCAAAACCAGAGTCTTCCATTAACACAATCAGTGGAGGGATTCTGGGCTTTTTTTATAAAAAAGTGAGGTTGCATTCATCATGAGGATTGAAAAAGTTTTAAATAATAATGTCGTGCTTTCAAGAAATGAGCAAGGCGAAGAAATTGTTTATATGGGACGCGGCTTAGCCTTTCAAAAGAAGATTGGAGACACGATCAATCCAGATTATGTTGAAAAGGAATTCGTGTTAAAGGACTCCGCTATGGCAGGGCAATTCCAACAGCTGTTTGAAGACGTCCCCACCAAAGAAGTAGAAGTCGTCAAACAAATCGTTGATTTAGCAGAAACAACGCTAGCGATTGAGCTTTCATCAAATATTTATTTAACTTTAACGGATCATATTCACTATGCGTTACTTCGAGCCAAAGAAGGAATTGATATTCCGAATCCTCTTGTATTCGAAACACGCAAATTTTATCCTAAAGAATTTGAAATCGCAAAGCAAGCATTAGCGATTATTGCTGAAAAGCTAGGGATTCAATTTTCAGAAAATGAAGCGGGCTTCATTGCTTTTCATATTGTGAATGCTGAACAAGGAAATGGCAATATGGAAGTTACCATGGAAGCAACCAAGATGGTTCGTGATATTTTAACGATTATTAGTCGCTACTTTGGACAGGTGTTTGATGAAGATTCATTGAACTATCAACGAATTGTTACACATCTTCAATATTTTGCGCAACGTTATTTAAAACAAGAAGCGCATGATGAGGAGGACGAATTTCTTTTTGCATTGGTCCAAGGAAAGTATCCTAAGGCGTTTCAAGCGGTCCAACGTATTAATGAGTATTTATTAAAAAGCTATGATCGACCAATTGATCAAGCGGAAATGATTTATTTAACCATTCATATCCAAAGAGTGGTCAATGATAAAAAAGCATAACAACCAATAATCGCGGATTGTTACTGATAATGCAGGCAAAACCTAGATTGAAAAAACCGATAACGATTTTCGCAGACTGCGCAGCTGTGAAGAGAAGGATCTGGCTCTTTTTCAATGTAGGTTTTTTTGATATTAAAAATTAATGGAAATGAGGATCTAGAGATGAGTAAAAATCAAGAAATTGCAGCACGTGTGTTAAAAGCTGTCGGGGGCGAAGGCAACGTTAATAGTGTTGTTCACTGTGCTACGCGCTTACGTTTTAAATTAAAAGATGAAAATAAAGCAGATACTGCTGCATTGAATGCTGACCCAGATGTTATTCAGGTAGTTCAAAGTGCAGGACAATATCAAGTGGTTATTGGCAGTCACGTTAGTGATGTTTATAAGGATTTGATGGCCAACAGTGGACTAGGTAATGATTCTGATAATAGAGAAAAAGAAAGTGGCGGAAATATCTTTAACCGTTTAATTGATATTATTTCTTCTATTTTTACACCGTTTTTAGGTGCAATGGCCGGCGCTGGGGTTCTAAAAGGCTTCTTAACATTAGCTGTAACTATGGGCTGGTTAGCTGACACTTCAGGCGTATATCTTGTTCTCTTTTCGATTGCAGATGGCTTATTTACTTTCTTACCAATTATGTTAGCGTTTACGGCTGCTAAAAAATTCAATACTAATCCCTTTTTAGCGGTTGCTTTGGCGATGGCCTTAGTTCATCCCAGCATTACTGCTTTAGCAGGCAAAACAATTAGCTTTGCTGGTCTTCCAGTGATTATTGGGCCAAGTGGCTATACTTCTTCGGTTTTACCAATTATTTTGGCTGTTTTTGCACAAAGTTATGTGGAACGTTTCTTCAAAAAAGTAATTCCGAGTTTTCTACAAATTATCTGCGTTCCGTTAGCTGTTTTCCTTATTATGGCACCTGTTACCTTCTTAGCTATTGGTCCTATCGGGACGGTCATCGGCGATTGGTTGGGACAAGGATACAACGCAATTTACGCTTTTAGTCCAATTATCGCAGGGTTATTAATGGGTTCGTTGTGGCAAGTCTTGGTAATGTTTGGTATGCATTGGGGCTTTGTACCAATTATGATGTTAAACTTAACACAAGGTGGCGATACGATGGTACCAATGTTATTACCAGCCGTTATTGCACAAGGCGGGGCTGCTTTAGCTGTCTTTTTCCTAACAAAAAATGTGAAATTAAAAGGTTTGGCTTTGTCTTCAAGTATTACGACTATTTTTGGAATTACTGAACCAACTGTATATGGCGTGACTTTACCATTGAAAAAACCATTTATTGCAGCTTGTATTGGTGGCGGTATCGGTGGAGCATTTGTGGCTATGAATCACGTGAAAAACTTTACGTTTGGCTTGGTTAGTATGTTGAGCTTGCCTGGCTTTATTCCTGCAGAGACAAAAGATACTGCACCGATGATTACTGGTGCAATTGGTGCCGGAATTGCCTTTATCATTGCGTTTGTCTTAACGTTTGTCTTACGTTTTGAAGATCAACCTAATCCAGAAACAGCAACTGAAAAAACAGCAACTGATAAGATGGTGGCACCTGTAAAAACGAATCAAGAAGACAAAATTATTTTAGCAAGTCCACTTCAAGGTGAAATTTTACCGCTAGAAAAAGTACAAGACCCTGTTTTTGCGTCAGGTGCTTTAGGAAAAGGTGTTGCAATTGAGCCGACTGAAGGCAAACTGTATGCACCCGCAGATGGTGAAATCACCACATTATTTCCGACAGGACATGCTGTTGGCTTGACGACAACAGAGGGCGTTGAATTATTAATGCATATTGGCATGGATACGGTCGAATTAGATGGTAAAGGCTTTGAATTATCAGTGAAACAAGGTGATTCTGTTAAAAAAGGAGATTTGCTGGTTACTTTTGATATTGCTGCCATTAAAGAAGCTGGTTATCCAGTAGTTACACCGATTGTGGTAACGAATACGAATGATTATTTAGATGTTTTGGATATGAACCAAACAGACGTGTTACATGGTGAAGACTTTTTAGCCATTATTAAATAAAAGACAATTGGAGGAGGAACAAGTATGACAACAACGACAAAATTTCCAAAAGGATTTTTATGGGGCGGTGCGACCGCAGCCAATCAATTAGAAGGGGCTTACTTAGCCGACGGTAAAGGTTTATCTGTGGCAGATGCGATGCCGGGAGGAAAACAACGTTTCGCTATTTTAGGAGATGAAGCGTTTGATTGGACGATTGACGAAACGAAATATCGCTACCCTAATCATACAGGAATTGATCACTATGATCGCTTTAAAGAGGACATTGCGTTGTTTGCTAAAATGGGCTTCAAATGTTATCGGTTTTCAATTGCGTGGTCGCGTATTTTTCCACAAGGAGATGAAACACAACCGAATGAAGCCGGCTTGAAATTTTATGATGCGGTTATCGATGAATGTTTAAGCTATAACATTGAACCAGTAATTACGATTTCTCATTATGAAATGCCACTGCATTTAGCGAAAGAATACGGCGGGTGGAAAAATCGTCAATTAGTTGACTTTTATGAACGTTTTGCGGAAACTGTTTTAACACGTTACCACCAAAAAGTTAACTATTGGATGACATTCAATGAAATTAATTCAGCTTTTCATTTTCCAGCACTTAGTCAAGGATTGGTAAAAAGCAATGGAGCCAATGATTATCAAAACATTTTCCAAGCATGGCATAATCAATTTGTTGCAAGTAGTAAAGCTGTAAAAATTGGCCATGAATTAAATCCAGAATTAAAAATTGGATGTATGATTATTTATGCAACAACGTATGGCATTGATTCGAATCCAGTCAATCAAGTTGCTACAATGATTGAAAACCAAGAGTTTAATTATTATTGTACAGATGTTCAAGTTCGTGGTGAATATCCAGCATACGCAGAACGCATATATCAAAAATATGCTGTGAAAGACTTAGTCATTGAAGAAGGCGATTTAGAATTATTAAAAGAATACCCAGTGGATTACATTGGCTTTAGTTATTATATGTCGACTGCTGTCGATGTTACTGGTACTACCAACGATACAGCAAATGGGAATCTTTTAGGCGGCGTTAAAAATCCCTTCTTAGAAGCAAGTGAATGGGGTTGGCAAATTGATCCCGAAGGCTTACGAATTGCCCTAAATGAATTATATAATCGTTATCAAAAACCTTTATTTATTGTGGAAAACGGCTTAGGTGCAATTGATAAAGTAGACGAAAATTTCTATGTGGCAGACGACTATCGGATTGATTATTTACGTCGTCATATTGAAGCAATGGCAGAAGCAGTTGCAGATGGCGTCGATTTAATGGGCTATACGCCGTGGGGCTGTATTGATTTAGTCAGTGCTTCCACAGGTGAAATGAGTAAACGGTATGGGTTTATTTACGTTGATTTAGACGATGAAGGAAATGGTACTAAAAACCGTTATGAAAAAAAATCGTTTAATTGGTACAAACAAGTTATCGAAACTAATGGACAAAACTTAGACTAGTTATTGTAATTAAACAAAACAAGATAAGCGTAGCAGGTTGTTGCTTCTGTTCCCGCCGTCTATTAATTTTTAAAAATAGTGCACAATACGTTATAATAGAAACAACTGAGAGGAGCGTTTCTAATGATTAAGCAATTACAACATCCATTTTTTGTTATTATGGGACCTAGTGGTTCTGGCAAGACCGCAATTACAAGTAAGGTTTTTCCGAAAAACTATAAAGTTATCTCGCATACTACGAGGAAAAAACGGTTGGATGAAGTGGATGGTGTGGATTACTATTTTGAAACAAAAGCAAGTTTTCAAACCTTGATTGAAACCAATCAGTTAGTGGAGTATGATTTTTACCATGGAAACTATTACGGTGTCGGTGTAGCTGCCATCGTTGAAACAACGAAAGAGCATCCAGCCTATAATGCGTTAACTTTTCCAGGCTTTCAAGCGGTCTTTGAGCGTTTCGGCGAGTCCGTCATTCCAGTTTTTTTTGACGTTTCAAAAGAAAATATTTATCAACGTTTAAAGCAACGAGAATCTGATCCTAAAATTATTGAAGAACGTTTAAACCTTTATGATCAAGAAATTCTTATCAAAAACCAATTGGAACAATATCCTAATTATCAACGAATAGATGCCAATGGACCTATAAAAGAGGTCGCTGGCTTGTTACAAGAATGCATCAAACACTATTATTAATCAAGCAACTGGTGAGACAGAATCTAACATCAATTTTGTCTTGCTAGGTGCTTGATTTTTTTTGTAAAAAACTTGCGTTCTGAATAGAGAGTGCTATAATGACATGGTGTCATATGACAATGTGTCATAAAAGGGAGGAACACAAATATGCCTACGAATACGTTTTTTCATTTGCCAGAAGAAAAGCAACAACGCTTATTAGATGCTGCGCAAATTGAATTTTCACGCCATTCTTTACAAGAAGCGTCAATTGCAAATATTGTTAAATTAGCGGAAATTCCTCGCGGTAGCTTTTATCAATATTTTGAGAACAAAGAAGATTTGTATTTTTATTACTTTGCGACATTAAGAAAAAATAGTGAACGAGATTTAGAGAAACAAATTATTGCAGAAAATGGTGATTTAATCGAAGCCATGGATGTCTATTTCTCCAAAATGATTGTCGAAGTGCTAACTGGAGAGAATGCTTCTTTCTATCGGAATTTATTTGTCAACATGGATTATCGTGCTTCACGTCGGGTGACGGATAATTTAGCGACTGGAGAAGAGGAAAAAAATAGGAAACAGCACTGTCATAAGCATAGAGGAAGAAAAGGCCATGCTGCCTATGCAGAACATCTTTATCAAATAATTGATCGTTCGAAATTAACCATTGAAACGCCAAAAGAATTCACATGGTTCATGCAGACGGCGATGCATGCCGTTTTCTCAACAATTGTTGATGGGTATCGTCAACAAAGAGAAAATACTGCCTATGATTCAACTGAAGCAGTCAAACAATTAAAAATGAAATTAAATTGGTTGAAAAATGGCGCTTATAAGTAGCAAAAAGGAGGAGAAGTTAGTTGATTAAACTAGTCAAACGGATGTCGTTATGGTCGGTCTTTGCAGCGGTTGTATTTATGATCGTACAAATTATCGCAGATTTATATCTGCCCACATTAACATCTAATATCATTAATGACGGTGTCGCTAAAGGAGATATTAACTATATTTGGAGTACAGGAGTTGTCATGTTAGGCTTTTCTTTGATTAGCATTGTCGCTTCTATTGGAAATACCTTTTTTGCCACCAAAGAATCACAAAGTTTAGGTAAAAAATTACGGACTGATATTTATCGAAAAGTTGAAAATTTTTCTAATAATGAATTTGACAAATTCGGGACAGCTTCGCTAATTACACGAACAACCAATGATGTCAATCAGATTCAAATGGTTATGCAAATGTTTTTACGTTTAATGATTAACGCACCTTTAACGTTAATTGGTGCAAGTTTTATGGCGTATAACAAGGACCCACAATTAACGAAAATTTTTCTATATGTTTTACCAATTATGGCTGTTTTAGTGGGAGGTATCATGTTTTTAGCGGTTCCGTTATTTAAAAGCATGCAAAAGAAAACAGACCGTTTAAATTTAGTTTTTCGTGAAGGACTGACAGGGGTTCGTGTGATTCGGGCCTTTGGCAAAGCAAACTATGAAGAACAACGTTTTGATGAAGCCAATAAGGATTATACACAAACGGCGATTAAAGTGAATACGATTGTCGCTTTGATGATTCCTTTAATGACACTCATTATGAGCGGTACCAATATTGCAATCACCTGGTTTGGCGGTCATTATATTGCGGAAATGCAACTAGAAGTAGGGAACTTAATTGCCTTTATGACTTATGCCATGCAAATTCTGATGAGTTTCATGATGTTATCTATGATTTTTGTCATGGTACCGCGGGCGCAAGCTTCTGCTGATCGGATTAATGAGGTGCTAAATACTGATTCAGAAATCAAAGATGTACCCAATCCAGAACTACTCTCTCTAAAAGGCGACAAAGCAACATTGGCGTTTGAACATGTTAATTATCGTTACCAGCATGCTGAAAACTTAGCACTGGAAGATATAGATTTTTCAGCAAAATCTGGGGAGACGGTCGCGATTATTGGTGGGACAGGTTCTGGGAAAACAACGCTGGTTAATCTTTTACCACGTTTTTATGATGTTGAATCTGGCAAAATTTTGCTAAATGGTAAAAACATTAAAGATACGTCACAGCATAATTTACGAGAAATGATTGGCTTTGTACCGCAAAAGGCTGTTTTATTTACAGGAACGATTCGTGAAAATATGCAATACGGCGCCCCAAATGCGACCGATGAAGAAATTTGGCAAGCCTTAGAAATCGCGCAGGCGAAGGCGTTTGTTTCAGAATTGGCAGAAGGTTTGGATAGTCATGTCGAACAAGGCGGCGGTAATTTTTCTGGCGGACAACGCCAGCGGTTGGCTATTGCTCGTGCTTTAGTAAAACCAGCAGATGTCTATGTTTTTGATGATTCCTTTTCTGCATTGGATTTCAAAACAGATGCTAATTTAAGAAAAGCCTTAAAAGAGCAGATGACGGATGCAATTGTCGTTTTAGTAGCCCAACGTGTAAGTACGGTTATGGAAGCATCGACAATTTTAGTATTAGACGAAGGGAAATTAGTTGGTAAAGGAACGCATGAAGAGTTATTAGCGAACAACCAAACGTATCAAGAAATTGTACATTCTCAATTGAGAGAGGAGGACCTTGCATGAGTAGTCGACCAAAAGGCGGACCAATGGGCGGTGGACCAGGACGCAACATTGGCGCAAAAGGGCCAAAACCAAAAAATTTCTGGAAAACAGTGAAACGTTTATTTCGGTACATGTCTAAACGAATGCTGTCAATTATTGCTGTCTTAGTGTTAGCAATCGCAGCCGTCGTTTTCCAAATTCAAACACCAAAAGTATTAGGACAGGCAACAACTGAAATTTTTAAAGGCGTCATGAAAGGCGCTGCTGAAATGAAACAAGGCTTAAAAATAACTTCTTTTCCAATTGATTTTGACAAAATCGGTCAAATTTTATTAATTGTTATTGCCATGTACCTTATTTCTGCTGTCTTTAATTTCTTGCAGCAAGTAATTATGACACGTGTTTCACAGAGAACAGTTTATGAATTACGTCAAGAATTAGAAGCGAAAATGAACAAAGTTCCAATTTCCTATTATGATACTCATAGTAATGGGGACATCATGTCGCGGGCAATTAACGACATGGATAATATTGCGAGTACTTTACAGCAAAACTTAACCCAATTAATTACCAGTATCGTGACATTTGTGGGTGTACTTTGGATGATGCTGACCATTAGCTGGCAGTTAACACTAATTGCTTTAGCAACAGTGCCATTAAGTTTAATTGTTGTGATGGTTGTGGCGCCTCGCTCGCAAAAACATTTTGCGGCTCAACAAAAAAGCTTAGGATTATTGAATAACCAAGTCGAAGAAACCTACGGTGGTCACGTAGTAGTAAAAAGTTTCAACCACGAAGAAAGTGATCAAGAAGTATTTGAAAAAGAAAATGAAAAATTATATCATGCTGGTCGCAAAGCACAATTTATTTCAGCGATCATTATGCCTTTAATGAACTTTATCAAAAATCTAGGCTATGTGTTTGTTGCAGTCCTTGGTGGCGTAAAAGTAGCGAATGGTATGATGGATTTAGGGGATGTTCAAGCATTTCTTCAATATACCAATCAATTTTCACAACCGATTACTCAAATCGCTAATTTAATGAATACAATCCAAGCTACGGTGGCTTCGGCAGAACGTGTCTTTGAAGTATTAGATGAAGAAGAAATGGTGGATGAACCTTCTGGCGTACCAGTGGAAACAGATAGTCCTTATCGTGTTTCTTTTGAACATGTTGCTTTTGGCTATTCACCAGAGAAATTATTAATGAAAGATTTCAATTTAAATGTTAAACCTGGGGAAATGGTCGCAATCGTGGGCCCAACAGGTGCTGGGAAAACAACCCTAATTAACTTATTGGAACGCTTCTATGATATTAGTAGCGGCAGCATCAAATATGATGGCGTAGATACGCGCGATTTGTCTCGCGAAGAGTTGCGAGCACACTTTTCAATGGTTCTTCAAGATACTTGGTTGTTCACTGGAAGTATCTATGACAATATTCATTATGGTAATGACCAAGCGAGCGAAGAAGAAGTGATCCGTGCGGCGAAAGCAGCCCATGTGGATGATTTTGTCAGAAAATTACCAGAAGGCTATCAAACGATTCTAAATGAAGAAGCCAGCAATATTTCTCAAGGTCAACGACAATTAATTACAATTGCTCGAGCATTCTTAGCAAATCCAGACGTTTTAATTTTGGATGAAGCCACCTCAAGTGTGGACACTCGAACAGAAATACTGATTCAAGCAGCAATGAATCGTTTATTGGAGAATCGGACCAGCTTTGTAGTCGCTCATCGCTTGTCGACTATCCGTGATGCCGATACGATTATCGTTATGGCAGAAGGTTCAATTGTAGAAACAGGAACCCACGATGAATTAATGGCGAAAAACGGTTTTTATGCTGATTTATATAACAGTCAGTTTTCAGAAGAAGTAGCCTAAAAGGCGAAGAAAAAAATAGTAATTCATGATGGGGCTGAAGGAGCCATAGTCGTAAAGACTGGTTCCTGAAGCCTTATTTTTTAACAAAAAGTTAGCGAAATTGAAAAATTTCTATTTTCTTTTGAGAAAAACAGGATATTACTTGATGAAATAGCAAGAGATGTATAAAATGGGAGAGAAGAAAATGGAGGTAACAGAAAAAATGACTGAATTTCAATTAGAAAAAGCTGCGACATTAAAAACAATTGCCATTCGTGCGAAAAAAGTTGGCGAAATGGTCGACTTTTATAAAAAAGTAATGGGTTTTGTTTTAAAGTCAGAAGAAAATAACCTGTCTATCTGGGGTACACGTGAAGCAGGAACGCAATTATTAATTTTAGAAGAAACTAGAAAAGCCGAAGATTTTCATAATGAAGAAAAGCAAATGGCTTATTTTTCAATTAAAGTTCCTACGGAAAAAGAATTTTTACAAATTGCTCAACGAGTGCTTGAACAAGACTATCCAATTGATGAAAGTTTCCAAATTGGCACACGTCAAAGCATGTTCATTACTGATCTTGAAGGCAATCAATTTGAGATTTTTCACGATGAAGCAACAGCAAATTCGACTTCTGAAAAGCAACCGATTGTGCTTAAAGATCTTATCAGTGAGGACTTAGAGCCACATCAAGGGTTAGCCGCTGGGTCATATTTAGCGCATGTGCAATTAAAAACAAACAATCAAAAAGAAATAAAAGCATACTATGAGGAAGTTCTGGGTTTAAAACACAATGAAAAAGATCAATTTGTTTTAGAAGATGGCAAAGCAACTATTGGATTCCAAAAACCTGAAACAAGTGAAGTGGATCAATTACCTGATCCACACTTAGGTTTAGATTTCTTTACCATTAAGCTCTCTGATCAAGACCATATTTTAGCAATGGAGCAACAATTAACGGCAAAAAATCAAGAGTTCTTTATTGACCAGAAAAAAGCGATTGTCACTGTGTTTGATCCAATTGGCTTGGAATGGTGGTTTGTCTTAAAATAAACGCTTAGACAGACAAAATAAGCTTGTTTTAGCAAGTCTGGAATAAAGTCGGAATAAAAGTTTAACGCTGCTTTTGTTCGGGACTTATTCTAGACTTTTCCTTTAATATTAAAAATAGTAGGTGAAAAAATGTACGAAAAAACAAAGTGGAAAATTCAAAATATGATGAAAAAAGGTGTTTTTTCGGGGGCTAGTTTTTGTTTCATTGAAGGTGAAAAAGAGGAGAGCAATTGTTGGGGACTCGCACAAGTAAAACCCATCAAAGAACAATTAACCTCGGCCATGCTGTTTGATGTGGCTTCTTTAACCAAAGTAGTCGGCACCACCACCGTTATTTTGCAATTAGTGGAAGAAGGAAAAATTATTCTAGATCAATCATTACAAACTTATTATCCCTCTTTTCAAGATTCTAATATTACAATCCGGCATTTGTTGACACATACGGCAGATTTACAAGGCTATATTCCTAATCGTGATCAGCTGAATGCCCAAGAATTAAAAGACGCCTACAATCATTCCTTTCACGCAGGCAAAGCAATAGGTAAAAAAGTTGTTTATACAGATGCAGGGACTATTTTATTAGGCTTTATGTTAGAAGAAATGTTCCAGCAATCAATGATAGAAATTTTATCTGAACGAGTATTGCTTCCTTTAGGGATGAACGAAAGTACGTTTCTACCAAAGAATCCTTTAAACTGTGTGCCAACAGAATTACATGAACAAAGAGGGTTGATTCGAGGTGCAACCCATGATCCTAAGGCATTTGTTTTACGGGAACATGCAGGGAATGCTGGCTTGTTTAGCAATGTCTATGATTTAACAAAATTTGTTCGAATGTATTTAAATCGAGGCAGTTATCACAATCTCCAATTCTTAAAAAAAGAGACGATTGATTTGTTACTAGTTAACCAAGTGCCAGCTGCAGATAAACCACGTTCTCTAGGCTGGGATTTTAAATATGATGTAGCTACGCAACGGCCATTATTATTCCATACAGGCTATACAGGCACTTTTTTGCTAATTGATGTGCAACAACAATCAGCGTTTATCTTTTTATCTAATCGAGTCCATCCAGAGGACCACCGGAACACTTATATCGAAGAAAGAGATCAGTTGTTGGCAACCTATTTAAAAGAGAAATCATCAGTTTCAGATGAAATGACTAGTTTTTAGTGATATAATGAGAGCGAATTCAATTTGGGAGGTCACAGTCAATGCAAGAACCATTATTTTTACAACCTGTTTTTCAAGAAAAAATTTGGGGCGGCAATCGTCTACACACGCTATTTGGTTTCGATTTACCGAGCGATAAAATTGGTGAAGATTGGGCCATCAGTGCACATCCACATGGCGTTAGTACTGTTTTAAATGGCGAATTTAAAGGAAAAAAATTAGATGAATTGTGGGCAGACCATCAAGAGCTATTCGGCCATGCAGGTGGCGCTGTCTTTCCATTATTAACGAAAATTTTAGATGCTGAAGATGATTTATCCGTGCAAGTTCATCCCGATGATGCATATGGCCAAAAACATGAAGGCGAGCTAGGCAAAACTGAATGTTGGTACATTATTGATGCAGAACCTGGCGCTGAAATCATTTATGGACATCACGCGAAAACAAAAGAAGAACTAGCTGAAATGATTGAAGAAGGTCGTTGGGACGATCTTTTAAGAAAAGTACCAGTGAAAAAAGGCGATTTTTATTATGTACCAAGCGGCACTATTCATGCCATTGGCTCGGGTATTTTAATTTTAGAAACGCAACAAAGCAGTGATACTACGTATCGGGTTTATGATTATGATCGAACAGATGATCAAGGAAAGACCCGGGAATTGCATATTCAACAATCCATTGATGTGACAACCGTTCCGGCGAAGGATCCTGACCTCTCTATTCAACAAGAAAATCAAGGACAATCAAGCATTGTTACTTATGTAAAAACAGATTTCTTTAATGTCTATGAGTGGCGTGTCAGTGGGATTCTAAAAGTTAAAAAACAAGCACCTTATACATTAGCAACAGTTATTGAAGGTGTGGGTCGATTGATTACAGAAGATGCTGCAAAAGCAGATGTGGCTACTTTTGATTTGAAAAAAGGCGATAGCTTTATCTTTCCAACAGATATTCCGAGCTGGCGTTTTGAAGGTGATCTAACGATTATAGCTTCAGAACCTGGTAGTCGCTAAAAAAAGAGGAGATCATCAACAGATGATTTCCTCTTTTTTAGCATTAAAACAGTTTATTTTGTTATAAAGGAACGTTTAGGTAAGGCAGCGATAACAGCTGTGACGATGATGACTGATAGTAGACGATCCCCGTAATCTGTTATCAATTGAACCAACAGGACGCTTGCTAACTGATTGAAGCCTAAACCATATAAAAATTGGACAATTATGCTGGAGCCAGCAGAAGTAATTCCACCAAATAAACAAACTGTAATCAAGGAAGAAATTACTGTTCCTGGTATCGTTAACCACAACGTTTTAAATGGTAATTTGGTTACTTTTAACTGCTGATGAAGGAGCAAACCTGCTAAAATTCCTGTGCAGAGTTGGACAGGTGAATAATACAGAGAAAAGATATCCGTTGTCAATCCAGTTAGTAGACTTGTTAAAATACCTGTCAGTGCGCCAAAGAGTGGGCCTAATAACGCACCTGTAAAAATAGTTCCCGCGCTATCAAGATAAATTGGTAAACGAAGGAGTAACGCAATGGTACTGCCAAGGTAATTTAAAGCAACACTAAAAGCGATAATTGTAATGATTCGTGGTGTTATTTTTTTCATGGTTATCCCATCCTTAAATTTTTGAAATCTCTTTCGATCTCATCTATTTGTACATTTAAAAGAATGGATAGAAACTTCACGAAAAACTGTTGACTATCAACCGTAGTCAAGACATGACAATTGGCTGGTTGCTGCTGGAAATGATACTGATCGATCATTGATTGCCCCATAGCAATGCCGTCAGGAACAATTTGTCCGTAACTGGAAAAGCCTTGGCAGAGCGTAGGATCAATAAAATAAGCAACCGCTAAGGGATCGTTGATAACACACCCTAAAATACGTTCATATTTCCAATGAAAATCAAAATAAAATTGAGTAATCTCACCGAGGTAATTTCCCATTTTGGGGTTGAGTCGTTGACAATAGTTGAGAATTGTTGGTGTAAAAACAATTTCTCGTGTGACATCTAAGCCGACCATCTCGATTTTTGCACCTAATTCCTCAAAAACCCAAGCTGCTGCATCAGGATCACACCAATAATTAAATTCTGCAACAGGAGAGCAATTGCCGTGGCTTTTAAAGGTACCACCCATTGAGACAAAACGTTGAAGATTTCGCCCCAGAAGAGGTTCTTTTTTTAAAGCCAATGCAATGTTTGTTAAAGGACCAAGGGCAATGATTGAGCAATCGGTAGCTTGTTGAAAGGTTTGTGCTAAATAGTCAGCAGCGGAAAGCGCTTGTGCTTGGATTTTGCTAGTTCTGGGGAAATAAGTTTCACCTAAACCATCCATGCCATGTGTATCTTGTGCACTAACAAATGGCCGTTTTAAAGGGCTAGCAGCCCCTTGGTAGACAGGAATATCTAAGCGATTAACTTTTTCTAAACATTTAAAAACATTTCCCACGCCAATCTCCACAGGGACATTTCCACAAACAACTGTAATCGCTTGGACATCTAGCTCTGGTGAAGCAAGTGCATACAAGAGAGCAAGCGTGTCATCAATTCCAGGATCACAATCAATAATTACTTTTTGCATTTTTTCCAATCCTCCTTTTTCGTTAACTGCAAATGATAACTCTTGTTAAAAAAGCTATGACTTGAGTTAGTATTGAGAGATACTTAGTTTTTTATTCTGGGAAGTTTCCGAACCAGTCCGAGAAATTCTCGATTTTAAATGCACCTCTTTATCTTACTATATTTTGTAAAGATGTAAATAGTTGTCGGAGAAATGAAAAAGAATCTAGTCCTATATGTAGGAACTAGATTCTTCTTTTATTTATAAAGCGTTTCAGGAATAGCGATCGGTTCACCATATTTTTTCTCTAAAGCGGTCCGAATTAGCCGGATCCCTAGATTTTTGTTGCGTGCTAAGATTGGACCGTGGAAGTAGGAGCCAAACACATTTTTATAGACAACGCCTTCGCCATTATCTTGACCGTTATTGCCTTTGCCTTGTTTGACTGTTCCTAAAGGTCGTTCACCTTCGCCTAAAAAAGTCATGCCATTATGATTTTCAAAACCATAATACGTTTCATCAAATTCTTCATTATAAATTTCGATATCACCAATGAAACGATTGTTGTCTTGGCTCAAAGTGTAATGATCTAATGCACCGATTCCTTTAATTTTTTCGCCTTGTGCGCCGACATAGTAATGTCCTAGAAGTTGATAACCACCACAGATAGCTAACAAGACGCCGTCATTTTCAATATAAGAAGTCAAAGCTTCTTTTTTATTCTGAATGTCTTCTGAGATGATCGATTGCTCGAAGTCTTGACCGCCACCAACAAAGACTAAATCATATTTTTCGGGATCAAACGGTTCGTAGATACTAATAATTTCTGATCGGAAGGTAACGCCCATTTTTTCGGTTAAATATTTAAGCATCAATAAATTTCCGTTATCTCCGTAAGTATTTAATAAGTTGCCATATAAATGACAAACGACTAATTCTTTAGACACCATTCATTCCCCCTTGAATATACCCTTGGGCTGTTAATGATTTTCTTAATTGCAAAACAGCAGTATAGGTTGCCAAAATATAGACATGATCTGTCGGCAACGTTTTAATTTCTGAAATTACTTGCTCCAAATCAGGAATTTCTAGTAATTTTTCTTCAGGAATACCCGCAACTTTTAAACGCAAGGCCATATCTTCATGGCGATCACCGCCAGCAATTACTTTTGGAATGTCCATATCAGCAAAGGCTTCATGATTACCATCCCAAATCCAACTGACATCAATTCCATCTGCATAATTGGCATTTAATAATGAAACCAGCGAGAAAGAGTAAGGGGCTAAGCCCATCATATCAATGACCTGATTTAAACCAACCGGATTTTTTACTAAAACTAACGTACATTCTTTATCGCCAACTTTAATGGTTTCTTGACGCCCAAAAACTTTTTCATCATAAGCTAAGCCTGCTCGGATTTTATCTGGTGCCACCTGATAATATTCTGCTACCGCTGTGGCCGCTAGCGCATTATAAACATTATACATCCCACCAACAGCAATGCCATATTCTTCGCCATCAATCACAAAATCAGCAGATGTATTATCCATCCGGACCATTTCCGTTAACTGCACATCCAACTCAGGCCGTTTGAAGCCACAATTTGGGCAATAGTAATCACCTAAATTAGCATACGTAATCATTTTATAATGAAGAATATGATTACATTTTGGACATAAAACCCCATCTGTATTGTAATGAGCCAATTGCTCTTTCGGTGGTAAATGATTAAATCCATAGTATTTGCGAGGATTTACAGTTTCTTTTGAATTAAAAATTGGCGAATCACCATTGCACAAAATAGTTGCTTCAGGAGCAGCAGCGGCGCCTTCCATAATTAAGCGATACGTCGTATAAATTTCGCCATAGCGATCCATTTGGTCGCGGAAAATATTCGTAAAAACAAATAATTTTGGTTGAATATATTTAGTGACACGGCTTAAACTTGCTTCATCAATTTCTAACACCGCAAATTTCTTTTGTCCTTTTTTTGCCTTGGCATTTAAAAAAGTAGAGACAATTCCTTGCTCCATGTTAGCACCCGTTGGATTTGTTAATACCTCATCAAATTCTTGGCGTAAAATGTTAACAGTTAAAGCAGTTGTCAATGTTTTGCCGTTCGTTCCAGTGACTACGACAATTTCATAGTCTTTTGCCAATGTATCTAAAATTTTAGGATCGATTTTTAGGGCTAATTTCCCTGGGTAGCTACTGCCGCCTTTAAAAAATGTTTGTAAAACCCATTGCGAAGTTTTTCCTGCAGCAATTGCTAAATGACTTCGAATCCCCATTTGTTGTCCCCCAATTTCTATATCTTTAATTTTTCGTTATTTTAAATTAAACTCAATCTATCATACCATAACTAAAATAAAAAATTAATTCCTTTTACTTTTTCTTACTATTATTTAAAAAGTCTTTTAGAAAAAGTAGAATAGTGAAGGAAAAAAGAGAATAGACGACTTGTCTTAACAACAAATCGTCCATCGATTTCCATTTTTATTTCGCATCAATATAACTGTATAGCGTATATTTAGAAATATTGAAGAAGTTAGAGACTTTGTCTCCAGATTTAGTGACTAAGAAGGCGCCTTTATTATTTAAAAATTGAATACACTTGATTTTATCGTCCTTCGTCATTAATGGGACCGGCTTGCCAACTAATTTGACTGATTCGTGAATTAAATCGTCTAACAACTCATTAACATCCTGAGGAATGTAATCAGGGTCTTTATCTTCTTCAGGTTCTGCAGTGGAAATCAAAGATTTTAAGTTCGACTCTGCAGCAATCAATGTAGTGATGTCGTAGTTAATAGCAAAAATACCATCGAGTTGACCATTCTCATCTTTAAAATACATTGTACTAGATTTTAAAATACGACCATCATGGGTGCGGGTCAGATAGTTAATATGATCATTCAACTCACTAGGGTCTTTTTTTAAGGCTTCTAAGACTACTTGAGAAGGTCCATCGCCCAGATGACGAGAAGAGACATGACCATTTTCGATGGAAACAATAGAGTTGTTAATATTGTCTTCATTGATTTGGTGGATAACGACTTCGCAGTTTTCCCCAAATTGACCAGCTAAACCTTTAGCAATTTGTGTTAAAAAAGTAAGTTTTTCGTCGGATAACATAAATAAGCTCCTTTCTAATGTGCCTGGCACAAACAGTTTTTATAAGATTGTGTCAAATTTAACATAATATTTTTAAATGGAATAGGCAGGGCTAAATCCTTTAATGTCGCGTACTACCTGTTCTGAAAAATAATGATAGCATGATAAAAATAATAATACAAGATAACGGCTGTCAAAATTCTAAAAAATATTTTTTAGGTAGCATTGTTTTTTTTAAGGTAAGGTGATATACTTTAATCAAGTTAATGAGTTCGTTAGTAAAAAATGCAAGCGCTTCAAATGCTTTTCGTAGGGATATAGATTAGCCAAGCTAGTCAAGCTATATTCGTGAATGATTGAGCGATAGATTTGTAAGCGTTTGCCACTTGTGGGGAATAGGTTGAAAAATAGGAGGAGAATACATGTTATTAATTGGAAATGGGCGTTTAATCACTCGGGATGCGCAGAATCATTTTTTTGAAAATGGGTGTGTGGCGATTGATGGTCAAGTTGTGAAACAAGTCGGAACGACAGAAGATTTAAAACAAGCTTATCCAGAAGCGACATTTATTGATGCTAAAGGTGGAGTGATTATGCCAGGCTTTATTAACATGCACAATCATATTTATAGTACCTTTGCACGTGGGTTAAGTTTAACGAATTATCATCCTAAAAATTTCATGGATATTTTGGTAGATCAATGGTGGCGAATTGATCGTGCCTTGACATTAGAAGACACTTATCAAAGTGGTAAGGTTGCTTATTTAGATAGTATTCGCAACGGTGTTACAACTGTCTTTGATCATCATGCTAGTTACGGAGAAATTACAGGGAGTTTAACCCAATTATCTAATGCAGCGGACGAGTTAGGGATTCGGACCTGCCTTTGTTATGAAGTTTCTGATCGCGATGGTGAGCAGAAAATGCGGGAAGCAGTTCAAGAAAATGCCGCCTTTATTAAAGCCAGTTCCTTAAGAAAGGATGATATGCAAAAAGCGATGATGGGTATGCATGCAGCCTTTACTTTATCAGATGCTTCTTTAGAATTATGTGCAGCCAATACGCCAGATGGGATTGGTTATCATATTCATATTGCAGAAGATTTAGCCGATGTTCATGATTCTTTGAAAAAATATGGGAAGCCGATTGTGAACCGATTATTTGATTTAGGAATTTTAGGAAAACAGACAATGGCAGGCCATTGCATCCATATTGGCCCTCATGAGATGGAATTACTAAGAGATACAGACACAATGGTGGTCACGAATCCAGAGTCGAATATGGGGAATGCGGTCGGTTGCCCACCTGCGATGCGCATGTTTAATGAGTATGGTATTTTGATGGGTCTTGGCACAGATGGTTATACGAATGATATGACGGAATCTTATAAGGTAGGAAATGTTATCCACAAACATCATTTAGCTGATCCAAATGCAGCTTGGGCAGAAATTCCCGCAATGCTGTTTGATAATAATCCGCAAATGGCTAATCGCTATTTTAAAACAAAGCTAGGCGTTTTAGAACCTGATGCAGCAGCAGACGTCATTATTGTTGATTATCATGGCCCGACGCCAATGACAAAAGAGAATTATAACATGCACATTTTATTCGGCATGAATGGTGGGATGGTTACTGACACGGTGATTAATGGAGAAATTCGGATGCGTAATCGTGAAGTTCAAGGAATTGATGAAGAGAAAGTTTGGCATGATGCGCAAACGCAAGCACAATCTTTCTGGAAACGAGTAAATCAATAGCTTTCATTATAAATAAAAGGAGTGACGTTAATGAGTGATATTATGCATCCCATCTCAATTGAGGCTTTATTAAATTGGATTTTTAGTGAGTATCAACAAGATGGCACAATTTTTGGCATTCGTAAATTTTATCATGCGGATCCTACAAAAACGATTTCGTTATTTGGAGAAAAAATGGAAACCCCTTGTGGTCCAGCAGCAGGTCCTCATACACAATTAGCACAAAATATTATTGCGGCCTATTTAACAGGTTCTCGTTTTTTTGAAGTTAAGACAGTCCAGATACTGGATGGAGAAGATTTACCAGTGAGTAAACCATGTATCGCAGCAGCAGATGAATGTTACAACGTTGAGTGGTCCACAGAATTGCGCGTTCCCCAAGCCTATGATGAATACGTCAAAGCATGGTTCGTTTTGAAGTTACTGAGTAAAGAGTTCGAGCTAGGTGATCCGAATGGTTTCATTTTTAATATGAGTGTTGGCTATGATTTGGCAGGGATTCAATCGCCAAAAATTGATCGTTATATTAACGAAATGCAGAACGCAGAAGGAACGCCGATTTGGGCGGAATGCCAAGCAGCTGCCAAAAAATATCTATCTTATTTTAAAAAAGTAGATGACTTATATATCGAAGCAATTAGTCCTAAAGTCTGTCATTCTATTACGCTGTCGACTTTACACGGCTGTCCATCAGATGAAATTGAACGAATTGCGGCCTATTTATTAAGTGAAAAAGGGCTCCATTCCTTTATTAAATGTAATCCAACCATGTTAGGTTATGAATATGCGCGTCAAACGATGGATGAGCTAGGGTTTGATTATATGGTTTTTGACGATCACCATTTTAAAGAAGATTTACAATTTGAAGAAGCAGTACCGATGTTACAACGTCTGCAATTATTAGCCAATAGTAAAAATCTAAGCTTCGGAGTTAAAATTACGAACACTTTCCCAGTAACGATTGCAGCAAATGAATTACCTGGTGATGAAATGTACATGTCAGGACGTTCGCTATTTCCTCTTAGTATTTCATTGGCACAAAAATTATCAGAAGCATTTGATGGGAAACTACAAATTTCTTATTCTGGCGGTGCAGATATTTTCAATAGTAAAGAAATATTTGATGCTGGGATTTGGCCAATCACTATGGCAACGACGCTATTGAAACCTGGTGGCTATCAACGAATGAATCAAGTTGCTAATGTATTAAGCGCAGCAGAATATCCTCAGATGGTTCATATCAACTTGGATAAATTAGCCCAAGTTGTTGAGAAAGCTAAAACACAAGCGCGTTACCAAAAATCAATTAAATTACCAGAAAGTACCAAACTAAGAAAAACAGTTCCGTTAACAGATTGTTATATTGCTCCTTGTCGAAGTGACAGTGGTTGTCCAATCAATCAGGATATTCCTGCTTACCTTCGTTATGTAAGTGAAGGCAATTATTTAAAGGCCTTGCAAGTAATTGTCGATAAAAATCCATTGCCTTTTATTACTGGAACCATTTGTGCACATCCTTGTATGACTAAATGTACACGTCAATTTTATGAAGAATCTATTCATATTCGGGAAGTGAAGTTAGAAGCAGCTGAACATGCCTATGATGAATTATTGACGACACTAGAAAAGCCACAGCCAAAAGAAAATGCACCTAAAACAGCTGTTGTGGGTGGAGGTCCTGCAGGGATCTCTGCTGGGTATTTATTAGCACGTGAAGGCATGCCTGTTACTGTGTTTGAAAAATCCGAGACAATTGGGGGCGTTTGTAGCCAGATTGTACCAGAATTTCGAATTTCTATGGAATCTGTTCAAAAAGACGTTCAGTTAGCGGAATTTATGGGAGCTGAATTCCGTACAGGACAAGAGGCGCCATCATTGGCAGAATTGAAAAACCAAGGCTATACGAATGTTATTTATGCCATTGGTGCATGGAAACATGGGGTCCTTCGTTTAGAATCTGGGCGAGCATTGAACTCGTTAGAATTTTTAAAAGCAAACCGAGAAAATCCAACGATTAATCCTTACGGGGAACAGATTGTCGTCGTTGGTGGCGGAAATACAGCCATGGACTGTGCTCGTGCAGCCACAACATTGCCTGGTGTTAAAAAAGTCTCAGTGGTTTATCGTCGGAATAAACGCAATATGCCAGCAGATGAAGAAGAACTTTATTTAGCCTTAGAAGATGGTGTCGACTTTTTAGAATTACTTTCGCCAATTAAACATGAAAATCAACAATTAACTTGTGAAAAAATGGTCCTAGGTGAACGAGATGCTTCTGGACGCCGTCGTCCGATTGGTACAGGAGAAATGATTGATATTCCTGCTGATACAGTGATTGCCGCTGTTGGTGAAAAAGTAGATACAGAATTTTACCAAGCATTAGGCATTCACACAGACAACTATGGGAAAGTCGTTTCAAATCAAGAAACATTGGAAACAAATATACCAGGCGTCTATGTCATTGGTGACGCTAATTTAGGACCAGCCACAATTGTTGAAGCAATCGCTGATGCAACCAAAGCGGCCAATAATATTTGTCTTGTCCACAATCATCACTATGAAAAAGATAATTTAAATAGTGATGTCGCATTTGTTAGAAACAAACGGGGTATCCTTGTGACAGACGAGATGTCTTGTAGTCAAGCTAGTCGTTGCTTAGAATGCTCCACAATTTGTGAATCTTGTATGGATGTCTGTCCAAACCGAGCAAATATTGTTGTGTACGTCGAAGGAAAACCACAAATTGTCCATGTTGATCGGATGTGTAACGAATGTGGCAACTGTGAAACATTTTGCCCTTATGCAAGTGCCCCTTACAAAGACAAATTTACCTTATTTAACAGTGAATCTGATTTTTATGACAGTACTAATTCAGGTTTCTATGTTCAAAATCCTGTGGATAAAATTTGTTTACTGCGTTTATGGGGAACGGTGTCAACAATTCAATTAACGGATCAAGGATTAGATGTACCAGAAGATTTAATCGCATTAATGGTAACTATGATTGAAGAATATGCTTATTGTATGCAAGCATAAAAGGAAATTTACGACTGGGGGATAAATAGATGTCTATTCTGCTCAAAGGTGGAACCGTCGTATCTGCATATAATCGTCGTCAATTGGATATTCGAATTGACGGCGAGCAAATTGTAGAGATGGGGGCAAATTTACCAGTAGAAAATTCTCAGATTGAGGATGTTACGGGGTGTTATGTATTACCAGGCTTTATTGATGCGCACACGCATCTGGAATTAAATAATGGCAAAGGTTCGTTAAGTACGGCGGATAACTTTACTACTGGAAGCCAAGCGGCGGTGGCCAAAGGTACGACTACGGTTATTGATATGGCTACACCTAATAAAGGTGGCTCATTGAAAGACTGTTTAGCTACTTGGAATCAATTGGCTGAAGGCAAGAGTTCATGTGATTATACTTACCATATGTCCATGATCGAATGGAACCCAACGATAGCTGCTGAAATTCAGGAAATGATTGCTGCAGGTATTACTTCCTTCAAAATGTATATGGCTTATGATAACTTGCGGACCACAGATGCGGAAATTTTTGAAGCGATGAAAGAAATAAAAAAAGTTAATGGAATGTTAGGCGTTCATTGTGAAAATGGTGATTTAGTAGATGAATTAATCCAATCATATGTTTCTCAAGGAAAGCTAACCCCGCACTATCATCCGTTATCAAGACCGGCGGCTGTTGAAGCAGAAGCGGTAGCAAGATATTTGATGATAGCAGAAATGGCTAATTTGCCGGTTAATATTGTGCATTTAAGCACAAAACGATCATTAGAAGCGGTGGAACGGGCTCGTCAAAGAGGACAATCAGTCTATGTAGAAACTTGCCCTCAATATCTTTTACTAGATGATCACTTGTATGATGCGCCTAATTTTGAAGCAGCAAAATATGTCTGCTCACCGCCACTACGCAAACGAGAGGATCAACAGGCTTTGTGGCAAGGGATTAAAGAGGGGGCAATCAATACAATATCGACAGATCACTGCAGTTTTAATTTTCACGGACAAAAAACAGTTGGCAAAGATGATTTTAGTAAAATTCCAAATGGGATGCCAGGTGTTGAAACGAGACCAGAATTAATTTACACGGAAGGTGTGGCGAAGGGCCGAATCACCTTGGAAAAAATGGTTGCTCTGCTTTCTGAAAATATTGCTAAACAATTCTCGATGTATCCACAAAAAGGTGTGGTGCAAGAAGGCAGTGATGCCGATTTAGTTGTTTGGGATCCTAGAACAACCGGCGTGATTGCTGCGAGAACGCAGTTACAAAATGTCGATTATACGCCGTATGAAGGATTTGAAACACAAGGACAGGCTCGAATGGTTTATTTAAGAGGTCAAAAAGTTGCTGAAGCTGGGCAAGTCATCTTGGCAAATCAAGGAAAATTTGTTTTTCGTAAAGCAACTTAAAAATAGAAGGAGGAGAAGTATTTTTGGAAAAAATTAAATGGACAGCAAATGAAATGCCGAAGACGGAGGATAAGTACTTACCTCTGATGTCTAAAGAAAAAATTGAGAAAGCTTTGGCTTTTCACAAAAGTTTTCCACAGTATTCAGAAACACCATTAGCAGAATTGAATCATATGGCCGCGTATCTGCGGTTAAATGATTTCTTTGTTAAAGATGAATCTTATCGCTTTGGTTTAAATGCTTTTAAAGTCTTAGGTGGTTCGTTTGCCATGGCTAACTATATTGCCGAAAAATTAAAGAAAGATGTTTCGGAACTAACATATGATGAATTAACTTCTGATCAATTACGATCAGCTTTTGGACAAGCTACGTTTTTTACAGCAACTGATGGCAACCACGGACGAGGAGTCGCTTGGGCTGCGAATAAATTAGGTCAAAAATCAGTTGTACTCATGCCGAAGGGTTCAACACAGACGAGAAAAGAAAATATTGAAAAAGAAGGCGCAATCGTCACAATTGAAGAAGTTAATTACGATGAATGTGTGCGAATGGCTAATAAAATGGCCGAAGAAACTGAAAACGGTGTCATGGTTCAAGACACCGCTTGGGACGGATATGAAAAAATTCCGACTTGGATTATGCAAGGATACGGAACGATGGCGTTAGAAGCCTCTCAGCAATTAAAAAAATTTGGCTCTGAACGACCTAGTCATGTTTTTGTTCAAGCTGGTGTCGGCAGTTTAGCTGGTGCAGTGATTGGTTATTTTGCTAATGCTTTTCCAGAAAACCCACCGATTATGGTCGTAGTTGAGGCACAGGCCGCTGACTGTTTATATCAATCAGCAATTAAAAAAGACGGAGAAATTCGCTTTGTCGATGGTGATTTACAGACAATTATGGCTGGCTTAGCATGTGGTGAGCCTAATACAATTTCTTTTGATATTCTAAAAAATCATACATCCTTCTTTGTTTCAGCACCAGATTGGGTTTCTGAAAAAGGAATGCGTATGTTGGGCGCACCATTAAAAGGGGATCCGCAAGTTGTATCAGGCGAATCTGGGGCAGTAGCAATGGGCTTAGTAGCTACAGTGATGCAAGATCCCGACTATCAAGAATTACGTGAGGCATTGCAACTGGATGAGACGTCAAACGTTTTAATGTTTTCTACCGAAGGGGACACTGATCCAGACAATTATAAAAAAATTTTATGGAGGTAAAAGGAATGGATTTTAATGCAGTAAATGCAGCAGCAGAAAGTTACAGAGAAGATATGGTCAAATTTTTAAGAGACCTTGTCAAAATTCCAGGAGAAAGTGCAGAAGAAGGCAACAAAATTGCGCGAGCAAAAGCCGAAATGGAAAAATTAGGTTTCGATAAAATTGACATTGATCCTCAAGGGAATTTACTTGGTTATATGGGGTCTGGTGAAAAATTAATTGCTTTTGATGGGCACATGGATACTGTCGGAATTGGTGAAATGAGTAACTGGAAATTTGATCCTTACGATGGCTATGAAACAGAAACTGAGATCGGTGGTCGCGGTACGTCTGACCAAGAAGGCGGGATTGTTTCGGCTATTTATGGCGCTAAAATCATGAAAGATTTAGGTCTATTATCAGAAAAATATACTGCTTTAGTAACAGTTACTGTCCAAGAAGAAGACTGTGACGGCTTATGTTGGCAGTACATTATCAAAGAAGACGGTATCCGTCCAGAATTTGTTGTTTCAACAGAGCCAACAGATGGTGGGATTTATCGTGGTCAACGAGGCCGAATGGAAATTAAAGTTGACGTCAAAGGCGTTTCGTGTCATGGCTCAGCACCAGAACGTGGAGATAATGCCATTTACAAAATGGCGGATATCTTACAAGATGTTCGTGCCTTAAACAACAATGGAGATACAGAAAGCACAGCGATTCGTGGTTTAGTTCGTATGTTAGATCCTAAGTACAATCCAGAGTGGCAAGAAGCCCGTTTCTTAGGTCGTGGTACGGTGACTGTTTCGCAAATTTTCCATTCTTCACCAAGTCGGTGTGCTGTTGCGGATGGCTGTACCGTTTCACTAGACCGTCGAATGACTGCTGGAGAAACTTGGGAAAGTTGTTTGGAAGAAATTCGCAATTTACCAGCTGTTAAAAAATATGGAGATGATGTGACGGTTTCAATGTACAACTATGATCGTCCTTCTTATACTGATTTAACTTATGAAATTGAATGTTATTTCCCAACGTGGGTAATTCCAGAAAATCATGATGTAACAAAAGCCTTGATGGAAACGCATAAAAATCTCTATGGAGAAACACGGAAAGGCTCTGTAGAAACAGTGGAAATGCGTGAAGAACGCCCATTGTTAGATAAGTGGACCTTCTCAACAAATGGCGTTTCAATTATGGGACGTAATGGCATTCCTTGTATTGGTTTCGGGCCAGGGGCCGAAGCACAAGCACATGCACCAAATGAAAAAACTTGGAAAGATGATTTGGTTCGTTGTGCAGCCGTTTATGCGGCATTACCAACGGTCTATTGTGGTTAAGTAAAGGATTATTAGACAAGAAAAAAGGAGCAGATGGAATGGAAACGTTTAAAGAATATATTGAGAAATTAGATAAATTAGAATTTGAAAAAATGTACGAAAATGACTTTTTCCTAACTTGGGAAAAAACAAGAGATGAATTAGAAGCTGTTTTCACAGTTGCCGATACATTACGCTATTTAAGAGAAAATAATATTTCAACTAAAATCTTTGATAGTGGCTTGGGAATTTCTTTATTCCGCGACAACTCTACAAGAACACGTTTTAGTTTCGCTTCAGCGTGTAATCTTTTGGGCTTAGAAGTTCAAGATTTAGACGAAGGAAAAAGTCAAATTTCTCACGGAGAAACTGTTCGTGAGACAGCAAACATGATTTCTTTTATGGCTGATATCATTGGTATTCGTGATGACATGTACATTGGTAAAGGCAATGCTTACATGCACGAAGTATCAGAATCTGTCCAAGAAGGATATAAAGATGGGGTATTAGAACAACGTCCAACGTTAGTGAATTTACAATGCGATATTGACCATCCGACACAAGCAATGGCAGATGCGTTGCATTTAATTCATGAATTTGGTGGCATTGAAAACCTGAAAGGGAAAAAAGTTGCCATGACTTGGGCGTATTCACCATCTTATGGAAAACCATTATCTGTTCCTCAAGGAATTGTTGGTCTAATGACCCGTTTAGGAATGGATGTCGTCTTAGCACATCCAGAAGGTTATGAAATTATGCCAGAAGTAGAAGAAGTTGCGAAGAAAAATGCGGCAGAATTTGGTGGAAACTTTACTAAAACGAATAGTATGGCAGAAGCATTCAAAGATGCGGATGTTGTTTATCCGAAAAGCTGGGCACCTTTTGCGGCAATGGAAAAGCGAACTGAATTATATGGCAATGGTGACCAAGCAGGAATTGATCAATTAGAACAAGAATTACTTTCTCAAAATAAAAAGCACAAAGATTGGGAATGTACAGAAGAATTGATGAAAACAACAAAAGACGGCAAAGCTTTGTATATGCATTGTCTACCAGCTGATATTACTGGCGTTAGTTGTGAAGAAGGCGAAGTGGAAGCTTCTGTTTTCGATCGTTATCGGGTCGAACTTTACAAAGAAGCTAGCTACAAACCGTATGTTATTGCGGCTATGATTTTCTTAAGTAAAGTAAAAAATCCGCAAAAAACCTTAACAGACTTAGCGGATAAAGCGATACCAAGAGAAGTAAAATAATGAATTTGGCATGAAGACAGATGCTTTTTCTTTACACAATGAATCATTAGAAGTTGCCTCTTCAACATGAACAAATAAGACCTTCCCAAGTCTATTCATGAATGTGTGATTGTCTCGAGTCAAGAACGCTTAGTCATGTGCGTTGACTTCATGCAACGACAACAGACAGTTAATACGAAAACTCGTTGTGAAAAAGAAAAAGCATCGTCCTTTTTATAAAACAGAAAATGAGGTGAAGCAATGGGCAAACGCGTCGTAGTAGCTTTAGGTGGCAATGCTTTAGGAAATAATTTGACGGAGCAGATGACTGCCGTAAAACAGACCTCCAAAGCGATTGCAGATTTGATTGAAGCAGGATATGAAGTTATTTTATCTCATGGCAATGGTCCTCAAGTGGGGATGATTCAATTAGCTATGGAAGAATTTTCCTTTAATAATCCACAATATCCAGTTGTTCCGTTATCCATGTGCGTAGCCATGAGTCAAAGTTACATTGGCTATGATTTAGAGAATGCGCTACAAGAAGAGTTGCGTCAACGAAATATAAGTAAAGCCGTCACCACCATAGTCACTCAAGTGGTCGTGGATGAAAATGATCCGGCGTTCAAAAAACCAACGAAACCAATTGGTCGCTTCATGACAAAAGAAGAAGCAGAACAATTAGTCAAAGAAAAAAATATACAAGTGATGGAAGATGCTGGCCGTGGTTATCGCCAAGTCGTCGCTTCTCCTAAACCAAAAAATATTGTCGAACTTCTCACGATTCAAACATTGGTTGATGCTGGCCAAACAGTCATTGCTGGCGG
Source organism: Enterococcus sp. GC34 (assembly GCF_040886645.1). Taxonomy (NCBI): domain Bacteria; kingdom Bacillati; phylum Bacillota; class Bacilli; order Lactobacillales; family Enterococcaceae; genus Enterococcus; species Enterococcus sp. GC34. Next base: position 77,018 of record NZ_JBFOEF010000003.1, on the reverse strand, counting down.
CGGTGGTGGCATCCCAGTCATTCAAGAAGGGAACCGACTAAAAGGTGTAAATGCAGTTATCGACAAAGATTTTTGTAGTGAACGACTGGCTGAACAAGTGGATGCTGATCTGCTCGTGATTTTAACAGCAGTTGAAAAAGTTTGTATTAATTTTGGTAAAGAAAATCAAGAAGCCCTAGGGAATATTTCAACAGAAAAAATGAAACAATATGCGCAAGAAGGTCAGTTTGCTCCAGGTTCAATGTTACCAAAAGTTGAAGCAGCGATTAAGTTTGCTGAATCTAAGACAGGTCGAAAAACATTGATTACGTTATTAGAAAAAGCCAAAGAAGGATTATCTGGAAAAACAGGGACTTTAATTGAAAATAAAGAATCATAGAATGGAGGAAAACGATGACAAACAAAATGATTAATTCTGCACAGGCACCAGCTGCTGTAGGTCCTTATTCACATTCTGTCTTAGCGGGAAATACGTTGTACATTTCTGGACAACTAGGATTAGATCCGCAATCGGGCGAAATGAAGACTACAGTGGAAGAACAAGCAAAACAAGCTTTTATCAATTTAGGTTCGATTTTAAAAGAGGTCGAGATGACCTATGATAATGTTGTGAAAACAACGGTGTTTTTACAACATATGTCTGATTTTAGCAAAATTAACGAAATCTATGGGAATTACTTTTCAGAAGTTTTGCCTGCACGTTCTTGTGTAGAAGTAGCCAAGTTGCCAAAAGATGGTTTATTTGAAATTGAAGCAGTTGCTGTCAAAGGATAATTTTTAAGATGTTTCTGAGGGAAAAAGGATTGCATTCTTTACTGATTAAGGGGAACAATCCTTTTAGAATAAAAAGAAGAAGGAAACGATCCTATGAATGAAAAAAAAGAGCAAGCATTATTTGAATATGATGCGAAACTATCAATTTCTGAAGCAATTCCGATGGGATTGCAACACGTTGTCGCAGCAGTAGTAGGGATTGTCACACCGGGAATCATGATTGCCAAAGTTTGCCAATTAAGTCCTAGTGATACAACTATTTTGATTCAAACATCATTGATTTTTTCAGCAGTTGCCACGTTAATTCAACTTTTCCCTATTTTTGGAAAAGTGGGTTCACGGTTGCCAGTTATGATGGGTGCAAGTTTTGCGTATGTACCGATTTTGATGGCCATCGGAGCTGATTTTGGGATTGCAGCAATTTTTGGTTCCCAATTAGTTGGCAGTATTCTTGTTATTATTGTTGGTTTGTTCATTAAAAAAATCCGTGTGTTGTTTCCGCCTTTAGTAACAGGAACGGTTATTTTAAGCATTGGACTATCCTTGTTTCCAGTTGCGATTAAATATATGGCAGGAGGAGCTGGTAGTGCTGATTTTGGTTCAGCACGGAATTGGTTAGTTGCATTATTAACCTTTGCGATTGTCTTTTACTTCAATTATTTTGCAAAAGGATTTTTGAAGTTATCCGCAATTTTAAACGGAATGGTTATTGGTTATTTGATTTCTTTAGCTTTAGGGATGGTTAGTTTTGAACCAGTTCAAAATGCTAAAATCGTTCAGGTAATTACCCCGTTTCATTTTGGACTGGATTTTCAACTGGTACCTATCTTTACGCTTGTAGTGATGTTTATTGTTGATGCTGTTCAAGCCATCGGTCAATTTACAGCAACAACGGTTGGGGCAATGGATCGGGATGCAACGGATGAAGAATTATCTGGCGGAATTATGGGGAGTGGTTTCACTAACTTTATTGGCAGTTTATTTGGATCAATCCCAGTGGCAACTTTTGGACAAAATGTTGGTCTGGTTACGGTAACAAAAGTGATTAATAAGTATGTTCTGGTTTTCGCTTCAGTTATATTATTAATTGCTGGTTTTGTTCCGAAAGTAGCTGCGTTATTAACTACGATTCCTTACGCAGTAATTGGTGGCGCAACGATTTCAGTTTTTGCTTCTATTTCTATGACAGGTATTCGGATGATTGCTTCGCAGGAAATGACTCCTCGAAATACTGGGGTTGTCGGAACAGCTCTAGCATTTGGAATTGGTGTCACATTGTCTACTGGAAGCTTAGCTGGTTTTCCAACTTGGGTAACAACGATTTTCGGTAATTCGGAAGTTATCTTAACCACTTTGGTAGCAGTCCTTTTAAATGTCATTTTAAAACCAAAAAAGCGCGTAGCACTTGAGTGAAGATTGCTTTTTTTGATACGAAAGTGAGTAAGCTTTCGTATCCTTTTTCCCTTACGTTATCTATAAAAAAATGAACGAATAAAGGAGGAGAAGATGTTTACGTATTCCTTAAACTTAAAATTAAAAACAGATCGGAACTTTTTTGGTCCTGGCGTTGTCGAAGTTTTACAAAAAATTCAGCAAACTGGGTCACTAAACTTAGCGGCAAAAGAGATGAAAATGTCTTATAATAAGGCATGGCGGATTGTGCGGGTAGCTGAAGAAGAGCTATCTTTTCCATTAATTATCAAAAGTGTTGGTGGTTGTAATGGTGGCGGGTCAATTGTTACGGATCAAGGAAAAGAGTTGATTGATCAATATCTTTTATTTGAGAAAAAAGTGTATCAACAGGTAGAGGCTTGCTTTGAAGAAATATTTAAAGAACAGGATGTAGTATCGGAGGAACTGAAATGAGAGAAGTATTTCAGCGTTTGAAACAGGCAATATTGGAAAAGCAAGACACGATGTTATTAACGATTGGTACAAGTTCAGGATCTACACCACGAAGTCAAGGGGCTAGAATGCTGGTTTCCGCCGAAGGTAGAATAGCCGGAACTGTTGGTGGTGGCGCGGTTGAATTTCAGGCTGAACAAGTGGCAAAAAAGCTACTTATTGAGAAAGAAAATGCACAACGTCAATTTATTTTAGCACCGAATAATATTGCTGATTTAGGCATGGTCTGTGGCGGAAATGTCACGATTTTTTTCCATTATCTTTCATGGGAAACGCCATTTTTAAAAGAGTTGTGTGAGTCCATAGAAACGCATTTTCAAAATAATCAACAAGGTTGGTTAATGACTGAACTAGATCAAAACAATTTAGGAAAAGTATCCTTTTATAGTGAAACAGGCGAATTGATTGGTTCCACTTCTTGGGAGGGGGAATTAAGTTTGCTACCTAAAGGTATCCATTGTGAGCAAAAAGAGGAAACAACTTTTTTAACAGAAGCAATCCTCCAAGTAGGGAAAGTATATATTTTTGGAAGTGGACATGTCGCACGCGCATTGGTACCTATTTTAAACTATTTATCGTTTTATTGCGTTGTAGTGGACGATCGTCCAGAATTTTTGACGGCACAAGCTTTTCCACAAGCTAAGGAACTACGGGTTATTCCTTTAGAAAATTTAGCTGCGTTTATTGAAATAACGGCGGATGATTATGGTATAGTAATTACCAGAGGACACAATTTTGATTTCATCGTTGCCAAACAGTTATTGGAAACACCAGCCAAATATATTGGTGTGATGGGGAGCAAACACAAAATTGCTTCACAAGTTCGACGGTTAAAAGAGGTCGGTTATACAATGAATGAAATTGAAAGAATTTTCATGCCAATTGGCTTAGACATTGCAGCCGAAACACCAGAAGAGTTAGCGATTAGCATCGCGGGAGAATTAATTCAACAGCGCTATCAATAATGAGGACCTTTAAGTTAAATAAAAAAGTTTTTTTGCTAAAAAATAATTTTTAGAACGAAGATTTGTGGTATAATCTAGATGATTGAACACTAAACTATATCAGAAATCGAGGTGCAAGAAATGTATTCAATTATTGTAAATGGTCAAAGTGAAACCTGTGAAACAAACAAAAAATTAATGGACTTTTTGCGGGAGGATCTGGGCCTAACTGGAACAAAAGATGGCTGTAACCAAGGCTCTTGCGGCGCATGTACGGTGCTAGTAAATGGAAAGGCTTCCAAAGCGTGTTTGTTTACTTTAGAAAAATTAGCTGGTAAAGAAGTCACGACAATCGAAGGTTTAAGCCAACGGCAAAAAGATGTCTACGCCTATGCGTTTGCAAAAACGGGTGCAGTTCAGTGCGGATATTGCATCCCTGGGATGGTTATTTCGGCACAAGGATTATTGAACAAGAAACCCGAACCCACAAAAGAAGACATTCAGAAAGCTTTACGCGGGAACATTTGTCGTTGTACAGGATATGTGAAAATAATAGAAGCCATTCAGTTAGCTGCTAAAATGTTTTGTGAAGAAACGAGCATTCCGGAAGAACATTCAAATGGTAAATTAGGGGAAGACTTCCAACGGGTCGATGCAGTGGAGAAAACCTTAGGAACAGGGATTTATGTAGATGACATTGACATAGAAGGAATGCTTCATGCATCTGCTTTGCGGAGTGCCTATCCTCGCGCAAAAGTTCTATCAATCGATAGTACCCAAGCATTGGCGCATCCTGACTGTGTGGCTGTGTTCACAGCTAAAGACGTTCCAGGAAATAATAAAATTGGTCATTTAGAATTTATTTCCGATTGGGATGTAATGATTCCAGAAGGAGAAATAACACGGTATGTTGGGGATGCAGTGGCACTCGTTGTTTCAAAAAGAAAAGAAACCTTACCAGAGATAAAAAATTTAGTGGAAGTTGATTACGAAGAAATGATACCGCTTACTTCTTGTGAAGCTGCTTTAGCAGAAGGTGCACCAGCTATTCATGAAAAGGGCAATATCTTGTCTCATGAACACTTGGTACGTGGCAACGCAGATGAAGTATTAGCAAATTCTGCGTTTGTAGTGACAGAACATTATTCCGTACCAATTAACGAACATGCCTTTATGGAACCCGAGTGTGCGATTGCACAGCCTGAAGGTGAGGGCATTTTACTCTTTAGTGCGGGTCAAAGTATCTATGATGAACAACGGGAAGTGGCTCGGATGTTAGGACTGGATAAGGAAAAAATTCATGTTCAATCAAAACTTGTTGGTGGCGGTTTTGGTGGGAAAGAAGACATGAGTGTTCAGCATCATGCATCCTTAGTCGCTTGGTTATTGAAGAAACCAGTAAAAGTACTGCTAAGCCGTGAAGAAAGTTTGATGGTTCATCCCAAACGCCATGGCATGGAAATGGACTTTACGACCGGCTGTGATGAAGAAGGCAATTTAACTGCAATGAAAGCAGTGATTTATGCGGATACTGGGGCCTATGCTTCTTTAGGAGGACCAGTATTGCAACGGGCTTGTACACATGCGGCAGGTCCTTACAAGTATCAAACGATTGATGTGGAAGGGTTTGCTGTATATACTAATAATCCGCCAGCAGGTGCATTTCGTGGATTTGGTGTTTGCCAAACGGCTTTTGCAATTGAAAGTAATTTAAACTTGTTAGCAGAAAAAGTCGGACTATCACCATGGGAAATACGCTTTAAAAATGCCGTCGCCCCAGGAGATACTTTACCGAATGGACAATTGGTCTCAAAAAATGCGGCGTTAAAAGAAGTCTTGTTAGCAGTTAAAGACGTCTATGAACAAGCGGAAGTTGCTGGAATTTCTAGTTTCTTTAAAAATAGTGGCGTGGGTGTGGGGCTACCTGATACAGGGCGTTGTATTATTTCTGTTGAAGAAGGAAAAATACATGTCCGCACAAGTGCTGCTTGTATCGGTCAAGGGATGGCAACCGTTACGACGCAAATTGCCTGTGAAACATTAAATTTACCACCAGAAATGATTGTTGCGGAAGCCCCTGATACGAGAAGAACACCGAATTCAGGAACGACAACGGCTTCGAGGCAGTCACTCTTCACAGGAGAAGCAACTAGAAGAGCGGCAATGCAATTACGGTATGAACTTGATATGGGACGTGCTTTAAGTGATTTGGAAGGTGAAGAATTTTATGGGGAATATTCAGCGAAAACGGATCCATTAATTAATGATAAAAAAAGTCCAGTTAGTCATGCTGGTTATGGTTATGCTGCTGAAGTAGCTATTCTAGATGACAAAGGAAAAGTAGCTAAATTTGTGGCTGCGTATGATATGGGGCAAGTGGTGAATCCACGAGCTGCTGAAGGTCAAATTGAAGGTGGGATTGCAATGGGCATGGGGTATGCTTTAACTGAAAAATTTGCCTTAGAAGAAGGCTATGTTAAAGCAAAATATGCAACGCTAGGATTAGTGAACGCCACTCAAGTACCACCAATCGAAACAATTTTGGTTCATGCTGACAATCTTCACGAAGGTTTAGCCTATGGAATTAAAGGCGTAGGTGAGTTAGCAACGATCCCTACCGCACCAGCTTTAGCAGGCGCATATTTCGCCTTGGATGGTCAGCTCCGACCAAGTCTGCCTTTAGAAAATACCCCTTATCAAAAGAAAAAAAGATAAAAGGAGACAACTCATGTCACTCGTTAGTGTCATTATTCTAGCATCGGGCAATTCACAACGGATGGGCCAAAATAAATTGTTCTTAAAATATCAAGGAAAAACATTTTTAGAGCACACGTTAACCTTAGTGAATCAATTAGACGTATTAGAACGGATTTTAGTTGTTTCGCCTGAGAATCAGCCAGCGTTTCCTTTACCTAAGAACATTCAGTTGATTCTCAATCATCAATGGCAAGAAGGGCAAAGTAGCAGTATTCGTTTAGGAACTGAACAAGCTCGGGGAGCTGGCTATTTATACTTACCTAGTGATCAACCATTGTTAACACCTAAAATGCTACAACCCGTGTTAGATAAATGTCAGAGAAATAAAATTATAGTGCCGTTACAAAAAGATGGTTGTCCTAGTAGTCCAGTATTATTCGGTAATCAATTTCGACAAGAACTATTAACATTGACTGGTGAAACAGGCGGACGCATGATTTATGAACGCTTTCCAGAAGCAGTTCAGATGTTGAGAATAGCGACTCCTGGCCGTTTAAAAGATATCGATACGCCAGAAGAGTACCAAAAATTAATTCAAGAAACCAATAGTTAGAGAGGAAAAACGTATGAAGGACTTGGTTTATTTAAATTATGCAGCGACTTCCTATAAAAAATTTCCAGCAACCATTGAGGCTTTGACTGCCTATTTAGCAGAAAATCAGTTCATGAATTACGGAAGAAATGCCCCTTTGCTTAGAGAGGAGCTTCCTCTTTTAGAGACACGTCAATTGTTAGCAGACTTTTTTCAGGCACCCAGTTCGGCTCAGATTACGTTTACGAATAACGCAACAACTTCCTTAAATCTTGCATTAGCGGGGATTTTACAACCTGGCGACCATGTGATTACGACCATGCTAGAACATCATGCAGTAGCTAGACCTCTTCACTTACTTGAGAAAGAACGAGGTATTTCAGTGACGTATGTTGCTTGTCAAAAAACGGGCCTGTTAGATGTAGAAGATATTCAGCGAGCCTGGCGAACGAATACAAAAGCATTGGTGATGACACACGCGTCGAATGTCTTAGGCACCATTTTACCCATTGAAGAATGTTTTCAATGGGCCCAACAGAAAGGATTATTAACCGTTTTGGATGCGGCTCAAACGGCGGGCTTTCTACCAATAAAAATGACTCAGATGGCCATTGATGTGTTAGCCTTTACTGGACATAAAAGCTTATATGGATTAGCAGGTATTGGTGGGTTAGCTTTTAGTGAACGAGGGGCTGAAGCGGTCAAACCACTGATAACGGGCGGCACTGGTAGCCATTCTAATTCCTTTGATCAACCCTCTTTTTTACCAGATAAATTTGAAGCTGGTACGTTAAACAGTTTAGGCATTTTAAGCTTAAATAGTTCTGTTAAAGAGTTGAATAAAATTGGTTTAGCAGCGATTCAAAAGCACGAACGAACCTTAATGCAGAATTTTTTAAATGGTTTATCAAGGTTACCTGTCACAATTTTAGGAACCAAGGACGTGGCACAAACTGTCCCTGTTGTTTCTATCACACTGTGGAATCAGGAAGAAACAGTGGTGGCACAGCAACTAGCAGAACAATATGGCATTATGACGCGCGCAGGTTTGCATTGTGCACCATTAGCCCATGAAACAGCTGGGACTTTAGCAACTGGCACCTTACGTTTTAGCTTTGGTTGGCAGACAACGCCTGAAGAAATTACTTGGACAATTCACGCTTTACAAGAACTACTAATTTGAGAAGGAGCGGACAGCATGGATTTTTTATCACAATGTACATCAGGTGGCTGCGGGGCAAAAATTGAATCCCGTGTACTGAATCAATTGTTGCAACACTTACCCGAAACACCGGCAAATGAGCGGCTACTCGTCGGATTTGAACATGCCGACGACGCCGCGGTTTACCAAATAGCGCCTGAAAAAGCTTTGATTTCAACGGTAGATTTTTTTTCACCAATGGTCAATGATCCGTTATCATTTGGAAAAATTGCGGTAGCTAATGCTTTAAGTGATGTCTATGCCATGGGCGGAACAGTCCTTTATGCGTTAAATCTTGTTTGTTTTCCACAAAAGATGTCAAAAGAATGGTTGGAACAAATGCTCTTGGGTGGCAGCTTAAAATTAAAGGAAGCGGGCGCTTTACTGGCGGGAGGCCATTCGATTTATGACCATGAACCCAAGTATGGCTTAGCGGTAACTGGAGAAGTTCATCCAGAAAATTTGTGGCATAATAATACGCCACAGGTGGGGGATGTCTTGATTTTAACTAAAGCATTAGGTGTAGGAATTATTCAAGCGGCTGTTCGGGGGCAATTGGCGAAGCAGACGGAACAAAAAATCGCACAATATTCGATGGAACGTTTAAATAAATATGCCGCTGCAAATGCTCGATCCTACGCAGTACATGCTTGTACTGACGTGACTGGGTTTGGTCTATTAATTCATGCAAAAGAAATGGCTGATAATCAGGTAACGTTACTGATTGATACAGAAACATTACCAACCATTACAGGAGCGTTGGACTACGCCGCAGAATGTTTAGTCACTGCAGCTGGACAAAGAAACCGCCAAACAATCGGAACGACAATCGATTATTCAAAAATTTCTATGGAAATGCAAGAACTTTTGTTTGATCCACAAACATCTGGCGGACTGTTAATTAGTGTCGCTGCTGACGAAGCGGCAGCCTGTTTAGCAGCTATTCAAAAAGAGGACCCTGTTGCCAAAATTATTGGCGAGGTTCTGCCAAAAGAACAACAAGCAGTAGTACTTTTATAGAGAGAAGGGCCAAATATGAAATTAGTAGATGCATTGGGGAAACCTTGCCCAATACCTGTGATTGAAACAAAAAAAGCTTTGGCGGAGTTAGGTTTAGCTGGAGGCACTATCGAGGTTTTAGTCGATAACGAAGTAGCTGTTGAAAATTTGAAAAAATTAGCTGCTAAAAAACAGGCCACTTTGACTGCGAAGCAGATAGAAGCCACGGTTTTCTCTGTCAAAATTACGGTACCTGAAGAAGCGACGCAACAAACAAGTCAGTCAGCAACAGATTTAGTAATTACGATTGGCTCCGATCAATTAGGTACTGGAGACGAGCAGCTAGGACGACTACTAATGAAAAGTTATCTTCAATCCTTATCAGAAGCAGAAACTGTTCCTACACAGCTATTATTCTTTAATCGAGGGGCGTTTTTAACGAATCAAGCAGCGAATACCTTAGCTGATTTGCAACAATTAGCGGAGAAGGGAACCACGATTAAAACGTGTGGGGCCTGTTTAGATTTTTATCATTTAACAGACACCTTAGCTATCGGCTCTATTACTAATATGTACGAAATTGTTGAAACAATGAATCAAGCGGCTAAAGTAATTACGCTTTAACAAAAAAAGAAGGTGAAAAGATGGAGTATTTGCTAACCTTTCCGAATACACATTATGCTGTTCAGGCGGAACAAGTACTGTTGGCAAGAAAGGTGGCTGTTCGCGTCTTTACTTTGCCACCATCATTGACGGATGGCTGTGGGATCGGTTTACTCATTAATGAAGCGGAAATAACTCACAGTGTATGTTTTTTAGAAGAAGCAAAAGTACGCGTAGCCTCTATTTTTTCTGTGAAAAATGACCTTGGGGAAAGGAGGTACCAACTGTGGAGTCCTTAAAAAAGTGTTTTGATTTACAAGGAAAGGAGATTGTGTCGATTGTTGGTAGCGGTGGGAAAACAAGCTTAATGTGGGCGCTAGCAAAAACATATCGAAAGGAAGCTGTTCTGGTTAGTACAACTACAAAAATTGGGTTTCCCCAACGTCAATTGTATGATTATTTTTATACAAACCATTTTGAAAAAATAACGCCGAATATCTGCGGAATCACTTTAGCAGGAACCGCTATCAACAATCAAACAAAACTAACGATGCCTGCAATGACTTCGCTTCAAATATTGTTTCAGCACTTCACGAAAGTTTTTTTAGAAGCGGATGGTTCCAAACAACGACCTTTGAAAGGCTGGTCCTCTTATGAACCCGTGATATTAAAAGAAACAACCACCACAATTGGTGTGCTTCCGATTTCTGTGATTGGTCAAAAGATAGATGAAACGATCATTCATCGGTTGCCGCTTTTTTTGGAATTAACCGATGCGCAACAACAAGAACCAATCACAGAAACATTGTTAGCTCAACTCATTGCTCATCCAAAAGGATTGTTTAAAGAGAGCCAAGGCAAACGAATTTTGTGTTTAAATCAAACCCATACGCGAAGAGAGTTCGTTCAAGCGATGAATGTCTGTCTTCAGTTACCCAAAAGCTGTTTTGAAAAATTAGACAAAATTATTGCTTGCAATATGGAATTAGAGAAAGGACTTATTTTATGGGAGAAATCAGTCAAAACATCCAAGAAAAATTAGTGATTGTTCGTGGAGGAGGCGATCTAGCGACAGGTGTTATCCAAAAATTATGGCACGTTGGCTTTAAAATACTAGTATTAGAAACAGAATGTCCTCTGGCCATTCGGCGGACTGTTTCAGTTTGTGATGCTATTTTCCAGAAAGAACAAAGAGTGGAAGATTTGGTTGCTGTTCGAATTACTTCATTAAAGGATTGCGCGAAATGTTGGCAGCAAAATAAGTTGCCTGTTTTTGTCGATCAAACAGCAAGTGCTATTCAACAATTGAAACCACTGATTGTTATCGATGCGATTTTGGCTAAGAAAAATTTAGGTACGCATCGAGGAATGGCACCGATTACGATTGCTTTAGGACCAGGCTTTTCAGCACCGCAAGATGTCGATGTTGTGATTGAGACAATGCGTGGACATAGGTTGGGACGTTTATACTTTGAAGGAACAGCTTTACCTAATACAGGTATTCCAGGTGAAATTGGCGGAAAAAGTGCGGAACGAGTTGTCCATGCTCCTGCTTCAGGACAAGTTACCCACCTTAAAAACATAGGGGATTTTGTGTTGAAAGGGGAAGCATTATTTTTTATCGATCAGGTTCCAGTTTATTCGCCTCTGACAGGGACTTTGAGAGGATTGATTTCAGAAAGGGTAACCTGTTATCAAGGGTTGAAGTGTGCAGATGTAGATCCTCGACCAGTTGAGAAAGTCGATTGCTTGACGATCTCCGACAAAGCTCGTGCATTAGGGGGAGCGGTTTTAGAAGCAATTTTTATGATTGGAAGAAGGAAAAACGTTTTATAAAAAAGAAACTAAATAATATTTTTTTTACCTTAAAAATATTGTTAAAAAGGTTTGGAGTGTGGTATAGTAAAGACGTAGTAAAAAATACTCTATCTCGAAAGGAGAAGAGTACATACTTAGTTAGATTAGTTTGTGAATAAAATCATTTGTTAAAAAATTTTTTTAGTAGTTAATGTAAGGGGTTACAATTGCATTTGAATGCATTGAAATATTTAGGACAACAGAAAGGAAATGAATGAAGATGGCACTAGTAAAAATTGTTTATGCAAGTATGACTGGAAACACAGAAGAAATTTCCGAGATTTTGGAAGAACAGTTTCAAGAAGCTGGAGTTGAAGTAGAACGTGAAGAATGTTCAGAAGTTGATGTAGACTTCTTTGATGATGCAGATGCTTGTATTATCGCAACGTATACTTATGGTGATGGGGAACTGCCTTTTGAATTTGAAGATTTCTTTGATGAATTAACTGAAAAGGATTTAGCAGGTAAGCCATTTGGCGTTGTTGGTTCCGGTGATCGTGAATATGGTGAATTTTTCTGTAAATCAGCGCATGATTTTGTAGGAGCTTTTGAAAAAGCTGGTGCTAAAAAAGTAGCTGAAACAGTTGAAATTGAAAACAATGCAGAAGAAGAAGACATCGAACTGCTAAAAACATTTGTTAAAAGTGTCGCCACCACTTTATCTGATAGCGTTGCCTAAGGATTTAAGAAAGTAGGAGTCAGAATGAAAAGGAATGATGAAGGTAGGTATTTCAATGTTTAATATTCTTCAGTCGACTCAATTATCTAGTAATACATTTGATTTTTGGCTGGAAGCGCCAAGAATAGCGACACATGCCCAGGCTGGACAGTTTGTTATTTTAAGAATTGACGAAAAAGGAGAGCGGATCCCTTTAACGATTGCGGAGACAAATCCACAAGCAGGCAGTATTCGAATTATTTTCCAAGTAATCGGTAAGACAACAGCTGCACTTTCCCAACTTAAAACTTCCGACTTTTTGTTAGATATCACTGGACCTTTAGGTATGCCCACAGAAGTGAAGCAATATGGAACGGTGATGGTTGTCGGTGGTGGAGTTGGCATCGCGGCTATTTATCCAATTATCAAGGCTTTAAAAGAAGCAGGCAACCGAGTGATTACGATTTTGGGGGCACGCACAGCTGAGTTAGTTCTGTTACAAGAAGAATGCCGTCGTTATTCGGATGAACTAATCATTACAACGGATGATGGTTCATTAGGTAAAAAGGGCTTAGTAACAGAAGCGATGGAAGAAGTTATTGCACGTGAATCTGTAGCGTGCAGTTGGGCGATTGGGCCCAGCATCATGATGAAATTTTGTACCTTGACAGCTGAAAAACATCAATTACCAATTTATGTTTCCTTGAATCCTATTATGATTGACGGAACAGGCATGTGTGGCGGTTGTCGGGTCACTGTTGATGGCACCATGAAATTTGCCTGTGTTGATGGACCTGAGTTTAAAGGCAATGAAGTAAATTGGGATGAATTCATTAATCGAATGAAGCAATATCAGGAAGAAGAAGCAGTTTGCTTTACAGATCGTTTGAAAGAGCAGGTGGAGAAAAATGGCTAGAAAAAGTCGTATAAAAACACCGATTGCGGAACAAGCACCTACTATCAGAAAGAGTAATTTTGAAGAGGTTTGCTTAGGCTATACATTAGCAGAAGGGCAAGAAGAAGCGGTTCGTTGTTTACAATGTAAAAATGCACCTTGTATTGCTAAATGCCCCGTGATGATTGATATTCCTGGATTTATTTTAGCTATTCGTGAAGGAAACATGGAACAAGCAGCCGATATTTTAAGTAAATATACGAATTTACCTGCTATTTGTGGACGCGTTTGTCCGCAAGAGAAACAATGTGAACAAGTTTGTAAATTAGGAAAAGCCAAAAACTTTGAACCAGTGGCAATTGGCAAATTAGAACGTTTAGTTGCCGATTGGGCATTAGAAAATCACATGTTTCCTAAGAAAACAGCGGAACCAACAAAAGGGAAAGTAGCAGTGGTCGGTTCTGGTCCTTCTGGGTTAACAGTTGCGGGGGATTTGGCAAAGCTCGGCTACGAAGTAATTATTTTTGAAGCGCTTCACGAAGCTGGCGGTGTATTAACCTATGGCATACCTGAATTTCGATTACCGAAAAAAATTGTTAAACAGGAAATTGCGAGTATTGAAGCCTTAGGTGTAACAATAGAAACCAATGTGGTAGTAGGTAAAACGATTACGATGGAAGAAATAATGTCAGAGTTTGATGCCTGTTATCTATCGGTTGGTGCAGGGGCACCAAACTTTATGGGAATCCCAGGAACTAGTTTAAATGGGGTTTATTCTTCTAGTGAATTTTTAACACGAATCAATTTAATGCATAGCTATGAGTTTCCAGAATATGATACACCGATTAAACGTGCTAAAAATGTCGTTGTGATTGGCGGCGGGAATGTTGCAATGGATGCCGCTCGTTCAGCCAAACGATTAGGCGCTGAAAATGTGAATATTGTGTATCGTCGTTCGTTAGAAGAATTGCCAGCAAGAATTGAAGAATATCACCATTCCCTTGAAGAAGGAATTAACTATTATTGGTTGACAAATCCGATTGCTTATTTAGATGACCAACAAGGAAATCTAGCCGGTGTTGAATGTGTCAAAATGGTTTTAGGTGAACCAGATGCGTCTGGAAGACGACGTCCAGAACCAATTCCAAACAGCACGTTTACCATTCCTGCTGATGCAGTAATCGAGGCAATTGGCCAAGGAGCAAATCGAGTCTTGCTATCAACATATCCAGAAATAGAACTAAACCAATGGGGGTACATTCAGGCCGATCCTAAAACAGGAGCAACCTCAATACCTGGCGTTTTTGCTGGGGGCGATATAGTTACAGGTGCTGCCACCGTTATTTTAGCGATGGGCGCTGGGAAAATCGCAGCTAATGCAATTGATCAGTATGTCAAAACACAAAAAACAGCAGTCACAAGCAATGTTTAGGAAAGATAAAAGGTGAAAAAATGAAAAAAACAATGGATGGAAACACCGCAGCGGCTTATATTTCATATGCGTTTACAGAAGTTGCCGCTATTTATCCTATCACACCAAGTTCAACAATGGCTGAGTTGGTAGATGAATGGGCGGAAAGTGGATTAAAAAATATTTATGGTCAAAAAGTTCAAGTTATTGAAATGCAATCAGAAGCTGGGGCAGCGGGAGTAGTTCATGGTTCGTTAAAAACAGGTGCGTTAACCACTACTTATACTGCTTCACAAGGTTTACTGTTGATGATTCCCAATATGTATAAAATCGCAGGAGAATTGCTGCCTTCTGTGTTCCATGTAGCGGCTCGGGCAGTAACGACAAGTGCGTTGAGTATTTTTGGTGACCATGGCGATGTGATGGCTACCCGCCAAACAGGTTTTTGTATGTTAGCAGAATCGAGTGTCCAAGAAGTAATGGATTTGTCGGCAGTTGCTCATTTAGCTAGCTTAGAAGGTAGTTTACCTTTTGTAAACTTTTTTGATGGTTTTAGAACGAGCCATGAACTACAAAAAATCGAAGTGATTGATTATGATGACCTGAAAGAAATGGTGAATCAGGAAGCTGTAACTCGTTTTAGAATGGGAGGCATGAATCCTAATCATCCCACTGTTTCAGGGACCGCTCAAAATCCTGACATTCATTTTCAACAAAGAGAAACAGTCAATAAAAATTACGAAGAAATGCCAAAAATTGTTCAAAAATACATGAAAAAAATTAACAATCTTCGTGGAACAACGTATGATTTAACCGATTATTACGGGGGTGAAGATGCAACAGAAGTCATTATTTCAATGGGGTCGGCTTCGCCAGTAATCAAACAAACAGTTGACTATCTCAATCAACAAGGACGCAAAGTTGGTTTTATCAATATTCATTTATATCGTCCATTTCCTACCGAAAACCTTCTTGAAAAATTACCAGCTACAGTAGAAAAGGTTGCGGTTTTAGATCGAACAAAAGAATCAGGAGCCGAAGGGGAACCGTTATTGCTAGATGTTCAAAGCGCTCTTTATCAACATGAAAATCGACCAATTGTGATTGGTGGACGTTATGGGTTAGGCTCTAAAGACGTAGCGCCTAATCAAATTAAAGCGATCTATGATCATTTGTTATTGCCATTTAAAGAATTAAAACAACGCTTTACGGTGGGGATCGTTGATGATGTAACCTATCAATCATTGCCAGAAGAACCTGCCTTAGATTTAACGCCAGATACTACCTTCCAAGCAAAATTTTGGGGCTTTGGTTCTGACGGAACTGTGGGAGCAAACAAGCAAGCGATTAAAATTATCGGAGATCATACCGACCTTTATGCACAAGCTTACTTTAGTTATGATTCTAAAAAATCAGGCGGTTTAACCGTTTCGCATCTGCGTTTTGGTAAAGAGCCAATTACTTCCACGTATTTAATTGAACAAGCAGATTTCATCGCTTGTCATAATGCGTCCTATTTGCATAAATACGACCTGTTAAAAGGTTTAAAAGATGGCGGAACGTTTTTACTGAATACTATTTGGGATCAAGAAAAGGTTCACCGTTTATTACCGGCTAAGTTAAAAAAATATATTGGGGAGCACCAAATCAAATTTTACATTATCAATGCGGTTGAGTTAGCTCGCAAAGTAGGCTTAGGTCGTCGGATCAATACAGTGATGTCTACTGCCTTTTTTGAAGTAACAGATATTTTAACGAAAGAGCAATATTTACCGTTACTTAAAGAAGAAGTGAAAAAGACTTATGGAAAAAAATCAATGGAAATTGTTGAAAAAAATTACCAAGCGATTGATGCTACCTTTGAATCGCTGCAAGAAATCGTAGTTCCAGAAGATTGGGCCACCATTGTTTTAGAACCAGAAAATCAAGAGTCGGAAGCTCCAGCTTTTGTGACAAACATTTTAGAACCAATCAATCGTCAAGAAGGGGATCAGCTGACCGTTTCAGATTTGATTGAAAACGGAATGAAGGGCGGTGCCATTCCTATGGGCACTGCGGCTTATGAAAAACGTGGCATTGCGTTAGAAGTGCCTGAGTGGCAAATGGATAAGTGTACGATGTGTAATGAATGTGCCTTTGTTTGTCCGCATGCGGCTATTCGACCATTTTTAGCGGATGAAGAAGAACTGAAAGAAGCACCTGCAGGTTTTGCCATGCGCGAAATGCGTGGCACAGATGGATTGATGTATCGTATCCAAGTTTCTTTAGAAGATTGTACAGGTTGTGGTCTTTGTGTTCAGGCTTGCCCTGTGAAAGACAAGGCGATTTTAATGAAACCTTATGAAACTCAAAAAGAGCAAGCGATGAATTGGGCCTTTGCGATGACTCTTAAACAAAAAGCCAACCCAGTCAAAAAAAATTCTGTTAAAGGTTCCCAATTTAATCAGCCATTGATGGAATTTTCAGGTGCTTGTGAAGGCTGTGGCGAAACACCTTATATTAAGTTGTTGACACAATTATTTGGTGATCGAATGATGATTGCTAACGCAACAGGCTGTTCATCAATTTGGGGTGGTTCGTCACCAGTGACACCTTATACAACGAACGAATGTGGCCAAGGACCAGCTTGGAGTAATTCGCTGTTTGAAGATAATGCGGAATATGGTTATGGTATGTATATTGCCAATCGAACGAAACGTCAACATTTAGCTAGTTTGGTTGAAGAAAGTCTTGCTAAAAATGTCGGATCAGATTCACTACAAGCCTTGTTAAAAGATTGGTTGGAACACATGGCTGAAGGGGAAGGAACACAACAGCGAGCCACCAAACTAGCGGCAGCATTAAGTGAAGAAGCCGATGAAGATCCACTTTTAACAAAAATTTACGAACAAAAAGATTTACTAGTGAAAACGAGTCAATGGATTGTCGGCGGCGATGGTTGGGCCTATGATATCGGGTTTAGCGGCATTGATCATGTCCTTGCCAGTGGGGAAGATGTTAATATTTTTGTTATGGATAACGAAGTGTATGCCAATACAGGCGGACAAACATCTAAAGCTACACCAGCTTCAGCCATTGCCAAATTCTCAGCGGGTGGGAAACATACCTCTAAAAAAGATTTAGGGATGATGGCAATCACTTATGGGAATGTCTACGTTGCACAAGTAGCTTTAGGCGCAAACTCAATGCAAACGATTAAAGCAATTGACGAAGCGGAGCGGTACCCAGGCCCATCAATTATCATCGGTTATACCCCATGTATTAATCACGGGGTCAAAGGCGGAATGGTTCGGACGTTAGATCAAGCCAAAGAAGCCGTTGAATCTGGCTATTGGCCACTTTATCGCTATAATCCAGAGTTAGTTAAGAAAGGCAAAGATCCGATGGTCATTGACTACAAGAAAACAGATTTTGACAAAATGCGTGATTTTCTTGAAAAACAAACACGTTACTCTGCGTTGCATACAATTAAAGAGAATCAAGAAGTAGTCGAACATTTACTTGATAAAACTAAAGAAGATGCAATTGAACGCTCTGAAAGTTATAACAAACTAGCCACACATATGAAAAAATAAAAAACAAAGCCTCTTAAGTAAGAGGCTTTGTTTTTTTTATCCAATAATAATTT
Source organism: Enterococcus sp. GC34 (assembly GCF_040886645.1). NCBI lineage: Bacteria > Bacillati > Bacillota > Bacilli > Lactobacillales > Enterococcaceae > Enterococcus > Enterococcus sp. GC34. The sequence goes on along the minus strand of NZ_JBFOEF010000003.1, from coordinate 58,854 downwards.
TTTCTGAAGGGTATTCGTAGCCTAAGTCACGTGTTTCTTTTGGTACAAAAATCATTAAGGTATAAAGCATACCAATACGTCCAATAAACATTAATAAGGCAATCATTAATTTACCTACTGTTGTTAAATCGTCTGTAATGCCCAAAGAAAGACCGGTTGTTCCAAAGGCAGAAGCGACTTCCACAATGATTGAAATCAAGGGCAGATTTTCAGTGGCTGACAAAAAGACGACAGCGAAAAAGCACATAATCAAAGATAACATGAAGACGACAATCGATTTTTTGACATCATCGTCATCTATTTTACGGCTAAAGACGCTAATATCATCTTCACTTTTTAAAAAGGCTAACAAATATAAGCCGATAATCGCAACAGTCGTTGTTCGAACACCACCACCAACAGAACTAGGACTACAACCAATAAACATTAACACAGAAAAAATAATCAACGTTGTAATTTGGAAGTCCCCTAAATCATTAATTTGGAGGCCAGCGTTTCGTGTAGTCATCGAATAAAACATCGAACTTACCCAACGGCCACTTTCATTCATTGTCAAAAATAGGTGATCTTTTTCTAATAAGTAAATCAAAATAGTCCCACCAATAAACAGCACAATAAACGCTAGCAAAGCAATTTTACTAAACAATGAGAAGCGGAAAGGCAAGCCTCGTTTCTTCTTGCGAAAGTTCTTTTTCTTAAAATGTAACCACTCATGAATTTCCAGTAAAACGGGAAATCCAATCCCGCCGATAAAAATCAAGAACATAATTGCCAGTAAAAAGAGATAATCATGAGCAAAAGGAATAATTGAATCACCTGAAATATCAAAGCCTGAATTAGTCACTGCAGAAATAGCTTGATAAAATCCATAGAATATCGCATCTCGCCAGTTTGTATAATAACCACTTATATAAAAATAAAGCGAAAAGAGCGAGCCGAAGATTACTTGGAACCAAATTAAAATCAAAAAAGTGGTGCGGATCAGTCGAACAATTCCGCTCAGTCGCGGCTGATTCATGTCAGTCATAATTAACTGACGTTGCTTTAATGTGATTCGCCGTTTTGATAAAATAAAAAAGACCGTTGAAATCATCATAATCCCTAAGCCACCAACTTGGAAAAGAACCTCCAATAAGACAATCCCACGATCATTAAAAACCGAATTAATATCGACTGTGGTGAGTCCAGTAACACTGACTGTACTGATTGCTAAGAAAAATAAATCAATAAAAGGAACATGCGAGTCAGGTTCTCTGAAAATAGGGAGGCAAAACAATAAATAAGAAATAACCGTCATTAATATGTAGTAAGCGACGATGATTTGAATAGATGAAAAATTTTTGCGAATAAATCGATCGCTTTTTCGCTGTGCCAGCCACAGCAAACGTGTATGGTTCACTAGATAACCTCCCAATTCTAATTAAACTAAGTATACCAAAACTTTTCGCCTCAAACGAATAATTCTGCCAGAAAATCCTTGAAATGACAAATAAAAATAAGAAATTCGTTAGAAATAATTGGAAAACATCCACAAACAAGCGAGAACATGATATTTTATGAAAGAATAGAAAAATAGGTTGTTCCCCAAACAACTTATTGCTAATTGGTCAGTTTGTCTAACGATACAACTTTAAAAAGTAGTGGTAGCTTTTTTATTTCGGTTGATATGTGAATGTGTTCACTTTATGTAACAAACTGTTATTTTTATTCAAATGAAAAATAAGAAATTGTGTTGGTAGAAATCAATAGTTTATAAGGTGGGAAAACAATGAAAAAAGTGTTAATGGGAGTTCTTTCCCTAGGGTTATTATTAGGTGCAGCAACAGGTTGTACAAGCGATCAAGAAAAAGCCGCTGGTAAAACAAAAGCGTCTTCTGAAAAAACAGAAGCAACATCTGGTGCCTCTGCTAATGGTTATACAGATCCAAGTGAACTAAAAGACAGTTATGATGTTGTTATTGTTGGTTCAGGTGGTGCGGGGATGACCGCTGCATTACAAGCCAAAGAAGCTGGCATGAATCCAGTTATTTTAGAAAAAATGCCTGTTGCAGGTGGGAATACAATTAAATCGTCTTCAGGAATGAATGCTTCACAAACAAAATTCCAAGAAAAAGAAGGCATTAAAGATAGCAACGATAAATTCTTTGAAGAAACACTAAAAGGCGGTAAAGGAACCAACGATCAAGAATTACTACGTTATTTTGTTGATCATTCAGCTGAAGCAATTGATTGGTTAGATACAAAAGGAATTACATTGAGCAATTTAACTATTACAGGTGGAATGAGCGAAAAACGCACACACCGACCTGCTGACGGATCAGCAATTGGGGGCTATCTAGTTGACGGGTTAGTACGTAACGTTCGCGAAGAAAAAATTCCATTGTTTGTTGATGCTGACGTGACAGACTTAGTTGAAGAAAACGGTCAAATCGATGGCGTAAAAGTGAAAATGAAAGATGATAAAGAAAAAACAGTTAAAGCAAAAGCAGTCGTTGTCACAACAGGTGGTTTCGGTGCCAACGAAAAATTAATTACACAATACAAACCAGAATTGAAAAACTATGTTACAACGAACCAAGAAGGAACAACAGGTGACGGTATCCAAATGATTCAAAAAGTTGGTGGTGCGTTAGTGGATATGAAAGAAATTCAAATTCACCCAACTGTTCAACAAAGCGATGCTTTCTTAATTGGTGAAGCAGTTCGTGGAGAAGGCGCAATCTTGGCTTCTCAAAAAGGAAAACGTTTTGTTAATGAGTTAGATACACGCGACAAAGTTTCCGCAGCAATCAATGCCTTACCAGAAAAATCAGCTTATTTAGTCTTTGACCAAGGCGTACGCGACCGTGCAAAAGCCATTGATTTCTATGATCAAAAAGGCTTCGTGGAAAAAGGTGAAACGATTGAAGAATTAGCTGAAAAAATTGGCATGCCTGCCGATACATTGAAAGCAACGATTGATACTTGGAACCAAGATGTTAATGCCAAAGATGACAAACAATTTGGCCGGACAACTGGAATGGAAGCTGACTTAAGCACAGCGCCTTACTACGCAATTAAAATTGCACCAGGGATTCACCACACAATGGGTGGCGTGAAAATCAACACGAAAACAGAAGTTTTACGTGAAGATGGCACACCAATTAAAGGTCTATATGCTGCTGGTGAATTAACAGGTGGCTTACATGGTCAAAACCGTATCGGAGGCAATGCCATCGCCGATATTATCATTTATGGTCGTCAAGCAGGTACGCAATCAGCAGAATTTGCCTCTGCTCAAAAATAACTAGCATTAAAAAGTCTGAAATTGTAGTCAAATAACTACAATTTCGGGCTTTTTTATTGCATACTAGCAGGATCATTAGTTGGAGTATAAACAGCCCTGCTAAAATGACTTTGGCGTAGATTCTGTTTTTTTCAGAAAAATGCACGACCATTTTAGCTAAAAATACTGCTTTTTTGCTGAAAATATAGTAAAATACGTAAGGAACTAACGGAAAGGTGTAGTGAACATGGCTCAATTATTTTTCAAGTATGGCGCAATGAACAGTGGTAAAACCATTGAAATCTTAAAAGTAGCACACAATTACGAAGAACAAGACAAACCAGTTGTTTTGATGACCAGTGGACTAGATACACGTGATGGTGTTGGGAAAGTATCCAGTCGCATCGGATTACGCAGAGATGCTATTCCAATTTTTGAAGAAACCAATGTCTTTGACTTGATTAATGATTTGTCTTACAAACCTTTTTGCGTATTAGTCGATGAATGTCAATTTTTAAACAAGCATCATGTCATTGAATTTGCACGAATTGTTGACGAATTAGATATTCCAGTAATGGCATTTGGGCTAAAGAATGATTTTAGAAATGAATTATTTGAAGGCTCAAAGTATTTACTTTTATATGCAGACAAATTAGAAGAATTAAAAACGATTTGCTGGTTCTGTCATAAAAAAGCAACTATGAACTTGCACTATATTGATGGCAAACCCGTTTATGAAGGGGATCAAGTCCAAATTGGTGGGAATGAAGCCTACTATCCTGTTTGTCGCAAACATTATTTTCATCCAAAAACAGTGAATGAAGAACAGTAAGGAGAGACACTATGTACGATCAATTACAATCTATTGAAGATCGCTATGAGGAATTGGGCGAATTATTAAGTGACCCAGCAGTCATTAGCGATACAAAACGTTTCATGGAATTATCGAAAGAAGAAGCTAATACACGTGAGACGGTTGAGGTTTATCGCCGATATAAACAAGTTGTTGAAGGGATTAGCGATGCCGAAGAACTTTTAAGTGAAAACTTAGATGCGGAAATGGCCGAAATGGCGAAAGAAGAACTTTCTGATTTGAAAAAAGAAAAAGAAGTGTTAGAAGACCGCATTAAAATTTTATTATTACCAAAAGACCCAAATGATGATAAAAATATCATCATGGAAATCCGTGGTGCAGCCGGTGGCGATGAAGCCGCACTTTTTGCTGGCGACTTATTTAATATGTACCAAAAATATGCAGAAGCACAAGGGTGGAAAGCGGAAGTTTTAGAAGCGAACGTCACTGGAATCGGTGGATATAAAGAAGTAATTATGATGATTTCAGGAGATAACGTCTTTTCAAAATTAAAATATGAAAGTGGCGCTCACCGCGTGCAACGAGTTCCTTCAACAGAATCACAAGGACGGATTCATACATCGACAGCAACCGTTGTAGTTATGCCGGAAGCGGAAGAAGTCGAAATCGAATTAGCTGATAAAGATATCCGTGTCGATATTTATCATGCAAGTGGCGCTGGTGGACAGCACGTCAATAAAACCGCTTCGGCTGTTCGATTAACCCATTTACCAACAGGAATCGTAGTCGCAATGCAAGATGAACGTTCACAGCTAAAAAACCGTGAAAAAGCAATGAAAGTTTTGCGTGCTCGTGTGTATGACCAAATTCAACAAGAAGCACAAAGTGAATATGATGCTAACCGTAAATCGGCGGTGGGGACCGGAGATCGTTCAGAACGAATCAGAACGTATAACTTCCCGCAAAATCGAGTAACGGATCATCGTATCGGTTTAACCATCCAAAAACTAGACCAGATTCTTGCTGGCAAATTAGATGAAATCATTGATGCATTAGTCTTATATGATCAAACATCGAAATTAGAAGAGATGCAAAATGGCTAAACGTTACTTTGAAGTCCTTAACTGGGCTTCTTCTTTTTTAGAGGCGCAAGGCAAAGAAGGCTATGCTATTCACTATGTTTTTTTAGAACGTAAAGGTTGGGATAAAACGCAGTGGCTCCTGCACATGCAAGAGGAAATGCACAAAGAAGAAGAGGAACAATTAAAAACGGATTTAGCCCAATTATTGACAGATTACCCAGCACAATATTTACTAGGACAAGCTGAATTTTATGGACATTCCTTTATTGTTAATGAACATACTTTGATTCCTAGGCCAGAAACAGAAGAATTAGTCGAGCGTTGCTTAAAAGCCAATCCAGATACTCCTTTGACGGTCGTGGATGTCGGAACAGGGACAGGTGCCATTGCGATTAGCTTGAAACTGGCACGGCCCAACTGGCGAGTTATTGCCATTGATCTTTCAGAGGAAGCGTTGACTGTCGCTAAACAAAACGCGCAAGTATTAGGTGCTGACATCGAATTTTATCACGGGAATGGCTTACAGCCAGTTGCTTCTGAAAAAATTGATCTGCTTATTTCTAATCCGCCCTATATTAGTGAACAAGAATGGTATTTAATGGATGCAAGTGTCCGAACGTATGAACCTAAAACCGCTTTATTCGCTGAAAATAACGGTTTGGCTTTATACCAACAATTAATTCATGAAAGTCAAACGATGCTTAAAGCAGACGGTAAAATTTATTTTGAAATAGGGTTTCAACAAGGCGCGGCCCTCCAAAAATTATTGAGCGCCGCCTATCCACAAAAAACAATTAAAATTGAAAAAGATTTATCTGGCAACGATCGCCTCGCGATAGCCGAGTAACTAAGGTTCTTCGTCGCCACTTTTCTAGAAGGAGCGATTTGCAATGGAAACAAAAAAATTAACCAAACAAGAAATAGCCCAAGCAGCAGCAGCCATTCAAGCAGGCGAGCTAGTGGCTTTTCCAACAGAAACTGTTTATGGCTTAGGTGCCGATGCCTTAAATGAAGCGGCAGTAAAAAAAGTTTACCAAGTAAAAGGCCGCCCCAGTGATAATCCATTGATTGTTCATGTGAACAACGTTGAAATGGTCAAAAAATACGTAGCGACCTTACCAAAAGTCGCTACAAAATTGGTGTCTGCCTTTTGGCCGGGACCATTAACTTTAATTTTTAATGTGCCTAGGGATACATTTTCTAAAACAGTAACAGGTGGTTTAGAGACAGTCGCTTTTCGTATGCCAGATAACCAAGCGACCTTAGCTTTGATTGAACAAGCCAATGTTCCATTGGTCGGACCAAGTGCGAACACTTCTGGCAAGCCTAGTCCAACATCTGCAGAGCATGTTTATCATGATTTGCAGGGGAAAATTGCTGCCATATTAGATGATGGCCCAACGCAGATTGGGGTGGAATCAACGGTCTTAGATTTAACGGCGGAAGATGGTGTGCCAGTTATTTTACGACCAGGAGCAATTACCAAAGAGCAGTTGGAAAGCATTATTCCTCAAGTGAAAATCGATACACATTTGATTAGTGAAACTGCAGCACCCAAAGCGCCAGGGATGAAATACAAACACTATTCTCCTGATGCGGAAGTTTGGATTATAAGCGGTCAAACAGCAGAATGGCAAGCGGCGATTCAGCAAGCAAAAGAACAACAGGAAAAAATCGGCTTATTTTTAAGTGATGAACAGGCAGCACAACTAGATACAGAAAATGCGTTTGTTTATTCTTATGGTGCAGAAACGGTTGAAAATGCCACAAAAGAACTATTTGCAGGGTTAAGAGCGTTAGATGAGCAAGGAGCTACCACGATTTTTGCACAAGGATTTGCAGAAACTGGTTTAGGCACTGCTTACATGAATCGCTTGAAAAAATCAGCCAATCAAAAATTTTTTGAAAAATAAGAGGTATTTGTAACGAAGCTGACACAGAAGTATGATACAATCAGACAAAAGAAAACAAAATGGAGTGTTGTTTGAATGGATTACAAAACGTATGACCCAGATTTATGGAATGCAATTGCAAGAGAAGAAGAGCGCCAAGAAAATAACTTGGAACTAATCGCATCTGAGAATGTCGTGTCAAAAGCGGTTATGGCTGCCCAAGGAAGTATTTTAACGAATAAATACGCAGAAGGTTACCCTGGCAAACGGTACTATGGTGGTTGTGAATTTATCGATATCGTAGAAAATTTAGCTATTGATCGTGCCAAAGAATTATTTGGTGCAAAATTCGCGAATGTACAAGCCCATTCAGGTTCTCAAGCCAATACAGCGGCATACCTTTCATTGGTTGAACCAGGTGATACCATTTTGGGGATGGATTTATCAGCTGGTGGTCACTTAACACATGGTTCGCCCGTTAACTTTAGTGGAAAAACCTATAATTTTGTTAGTTATGGAGTGGATCCTTCAACAGAAGTAATCGATTACGATGTCGTGCGAATTTTAGCAAGGGAACATCGTCCAAAACTAATCGTTGCAGGCGCAAGTGCGTATTCACGAACGATTGACTTCAAACGTTTCCGTGAAATCGCTGATGAAGTAGATGCCAAGTTAATGGTTGATATGGCGCATATTGCAGGCTTGGTAGCTTCAGGGTTGCACCCAAATCCAGTTCCGTATGCCGATATCGTAACAAGTACGACCCATAAAACATTGCGTGGTCCTCGTGGCGGTTTAATTTTGACAAATAGCGAAGAATTGGCGAAAAAAGTAAATAGTAGTATTTTCCCAGGCATTCAAGGTGGCCCGTTGGAACATGTGATTGCCGGAAAAGCCGCAGCTTTTAAAGAAGCTTTGGATCCAAGTTTTGCTGAATATAGTCAGCAAGTGATTGCAAATGCACAAGCGATGACGAAAGTTTTCAATCAAGCGCCAGAAGCTCGTTTAATTAGTGGGGCAACAGACAACCACTTATTACTGATCGAAGTGACAGGTTTTGGTTTAAATGGAAAAGAAGCAGAAGCTATTTTAGATAGTGTAAATATTACTGTCAATAAAAATTCAATTCCGTTTGAACAATTAAGTCCATTTAAAACAAGTGGTATCCGTATTGGAACGCCTGCGATTACTTCACGTGGTTTTAAAGAAGAAGATGCGGTAGAAGTTGCCAAATTAATCGTTCAAGTCTTAAAAGATCCAGAAAATACAGCAGTTCATGATGAAGTCAAAGCAGCTGTAGCAGCGCTAACTAAAAAATATCCATTATATAACTAACATCAGGGATAGCTGAAGCGCGATTCTCTGTACAAATAAGAGTCGGAGCTTAGGATTTAAGGAATTCAACTTGTGTCCTAGGCTCTTTTGTTTTACAATAAGAAAGAATAAAATAATGAAGGAGAATAGATATGGGAAAATTTCAAGTAATTGATCATCCGCTAATTCAACACAAACTAACAATGATTCGCGAAAAGAACTGTGGGACAAAGGTTTTCCGCGAAGTTGTCAACGAAATTGCTATGTTAATGGCTTATGAAGTATCACGGGATATGCCTTTAGAGGATGTTGTCATCGAAACACCGATGGGTAAATCAACACAAAAAACACTTTCAGGGAAAAAAGTAGCAATCATTCCTATTTTACGTGCCGGCATTGGCATGGTTGATGGGATTTTAGAATTAATTCCAGCAGCGAAAGTTGGACACGTTGGACTTTACCGTGATGAAGAAACATTGCAACCACATGAATACTTCGTGAAATTACCTGAAGACATTGCAAGTCGTCAATTATTTGTTGTTGACCCAATGCTAGCAACAGGTGGTTCCGCAATTATGGCCATCGATTCCTTAAAAGAACGTGGTGCTAGCAACATTAAATTTGTATGTCTAGTGGCCGTTCCAGAAGGTGTGAAAGCTTTACAAGAAGCGCACCCAGATGTAGATATTTATACAGCAGCTTTAGATGAGCGCTTAAACGAAGACGGCTATATCGTTCCTGGTTTAGGGGATGCTGGTGACCGTTTATTCGGAACAAAATAATAACAAAAAACCGTTAGGTAACCGATTATGGTTACTAACGGTTTTCTTTTGCTTAAAGAACTTTTCTAGGTGTATAATAAAAAATAAAAAAACAAAGGAGTAGCTATGAAAAAGAATAAAAAAGTCTTACACGCTATCGCTGTGATTGCTAGTGTGATGTCAGTTTTGATGTATGTTTCATATATTCCACAAATTTATGGAAATTTACATGGGGAAAAAGGCAATCCGACGCAACCATTAGTGGCAATGATTAATTGTATTTTTTGGACGATTCATGGGTTATATGGAGACGATGGAGAAACACGAGATAAGTCCATTATTTTTGCTAATGTGCCCGGAATTATTTTTGGTTTTTTTGCGTTTATTACAGCATTATAGTTTCCGACGAATTGGAAAGTATTCCAATTCTGTACATAAAAAAGAGCGGGGGAAATTTCCCACGCTTGAAGAATTAAATCTTTTTCAATTGTTTGTAATTAATAACAATCACACCATTGCTGTGCACCATTAAGTGATTGTTTTTTTGCGTTTCGTCAATTTCGACGACAGCGGCATTTTTTAATTGTTTCGTAACAACGCCTGTTTGTGGCTGTCCGTGAACAAGAAAAGTAACATGGGTGTCAACGGCGAAATCCTTACCAGCATCCGATGGAACAACAGGAGTAACCATACCATTAAAATTTGACATACAAAAAACCATCCTTTCTTGATATCTCTATTATACCACATTTTCAGAAAAAAGTTTGTAAAGTCGCTATTTGGCTTATTTTAAAGAGATTTTGCATAAATAAATAACAAACAGACTTTACAAATAAAGTAGAAAGTCCTATAATAGATTTGTTTCAGGCCAGCTTAGCTCAGTTGGTAGAGCAACGCACTCGTAACGCGTAGGTCACAGGTTCGATCCCTGCAGCTGGCATCTAAAAAAACAGACAGGCACTACCATCTGGTAGTGCCTGTCTGTTTTTTTAGATAAAATATTGGATTAGTGCAAATGAAGCAATGCCTACCAGTACAATAAGCAATAAGTTTTTAGTAAGTATTGCGGCTAAAATGGTAGGAAATGAAGCGAATAAATAAGGAAGATTGAGGCTTGGTAAATGCCCAATTCTTTGTTCAAATAAGCTACTAAACCATAAGGCTGACATAATCACAATGGGAACAAAACTTAGATATTCTAATAATTTCTGTGGCAGACTGATTTTTTTTAAAAGTAAAAATGGCAGTATTCTTGAAAGCCAGGTTGCAACGGTACAGCCTAAAATTGTTAAAAAGAGATACTCAGAAGAAGGCATGTTTTATCATCACTCCTATTCCACAACCGATTAACGTGACAACTAAGACAATTAAATTACTGGGAATAAAAATTAGACCAATAGACATCAACCCAAAAGTAATCAGGACCATGATGAGTTGTAAAGCGATTTTCATGGAACGATCACTAATTATCTGCAGATAGAGTAAACCAATGAACATAGCCACAACCGCAAACTCAAGACCTAATGCTTGAGGGTTTGCAATAAAGCGCCCTAGATAGGCACCGATGATCGTCGAAAAAACCCAAGTCGCATAGGAAATCAAATTGGCAGCATTAAACCACTCAAAACTTAAACGTCCTTTGGTGTGGTTTAATTTATTCATTCCTAGTGCAAAACTTTCATCCGTCAGTAAGGTTCCCAACCAGAGATTTTTACCGAGAGATTCGGCTTTAAAGTAAGGCGCAATGGTCATTCCCATAAGAATCATACGCGCATTTACTAAGAAAGTCGCTAACACAATAGATAAGATAGGGCTGCCGCCAGTCAACATACTAACTGTTACAAACTGAGCAGATCCTGCAAAAATAAAAAACGACATCGCACTAACAATAAGAGGGGAAAAACCTGCTGCTTGTCCTACGATACCAAAAGCAATGCCAATACCAATATAGCCAAAAACCGTTGGCAAGGCTTCACGAATGCCAGTGCGTGCATCTAATTGGTGGTTCATTCTCTTTTTTTCCTTCTTTCTGTATAAAATTTAAACACGTGTGTATGAAAATCTAGACCTTCGATAATGAGACACAACGAGCGAATGAGCGTTTTCATTATTAACCACTCCTTTTGAACAACTAAGATATATATTGTATAATACAATAAAGAATACTTTTGTTCAATATATTAAACTTTTGGATGATAAAAAGAAACAGAAGGAGCAACTATTTTGGAGATTAATACAATTATTGGCAATAATTTAAAAAAAATTAGACAAGAAAAAAAACTTACGTTAGATGAACTAGCTGGGATAACCGGAGTGAGTAAAGGGATGCTTTCGCAGATTGAAAAAGGAACCACCAATCCTACCATAAATACAATTTGGAAAATAAGTAATGGACTCAATGTTCCATATACGTATTTATTAGAAGATGACTATGTTAAAGAAAATCCCGTGGTTAAAAAAACTGAGACGGTAACACAACATTCTGAAGATCACTCCTATCGAGTCTTTAATTACTACTCAGACAACCAGGAAAGAAACTTTGAACTCTTTCAGTTTGAATTAGATCCAGGGAAAAAGTATCAAGCTGTTGGGCATTCAAAACGTTCGACAGAATATGTCATGGTTATTCAAGGAGCATTAGCTCTTGAAGTGGGCGGTCAGAGATACCTTCTTCCAAAAGACGCCGCTATGTATTTTGATGCTAATCAAGTACACACGTATATAAATGACGGAACAGAGAAAGTCCAAGCAGTCGTCATTAACTATTATACGTAACAGTGGAAAATAGACATTAGGAAATTGCTACATCTGTTATTTTATGGACAAAAAAAGTAAACAATGCTACCCTAAAAATAATAGAAAATGAAAGATAAAAGAAGAGGTCAAAATGAATAAAAAAATTGAAAGTCTTGGTAATACAGCATTAAGTTTACTAAGTAATACGATTATTGTTGTGCCTTATTTACTTTACATTCAATTGAGTGATGGACACAACCTTCTAACAATTTTACCATTTGTCTTATTTTATACATTGCGTATGACAGGCATTTTTCTAGTTCGAGGAATTAATTTGTCTTTGACTAGTCTAGGTCTACTAAAGATTTCTCTATTGTTAGGCTTGGCAGGATCCTTAATTGGGATCGCCGGCGCTTTTTCTTTCCCGCTTTATAGTATTTCAGGAATGTTGTTAGGACTTAGTGGGGCGTTGTTGCCACCAAGTAATCAATCAATTCGCTTTTTCTTGAAAGAAGAAGGTCAAAAAATCAGTCACAGCAATCTTTTAACGACAGTCTTATTGACCGCTGTTTTATTTGGCGCTTTATTTTTTAAAGCGACTGAGATTGGACTGGCGTTATTGGTGTACGCGCTCTATTTTCTGCTTGCTTTAGTAGCAATCAAGAGCTATCCTGTTTCATTAAACGAGCTAGAAGAAGAATCAGCAGAAGTTTCACGAAAAGAATTAATTCTGTTTGTTATCTTTTTTGTGTTATTACTTTTATTAAGAAGTGGTCGCTTATTAACGAATGCGGTGGAATTTGATTATGCGATTGTTGGCGCCTGCTGTTTCTTTGTGGTGGCTGTCCTTTTCGTTAGTCATTATGGCAAACGCGGCGCGTATAAAGTATCGCTAGAAATGAATCTTGCGACCTTGATTAACGGGATTGTCGGGAACTATTTATTTTTATTTGGTTCCATTTATGTTGCAGGGGTTTATGGCAGAGCTCATATGGGCATCTATCTCTATTTACCTTATGTTTTAGGGATGATTTTTGCAATGATTGCAGCTAGTAAAACGAAACAATGGTCAAACAACATACCAATGGTTGGTCTGGCGGGAAGTTTGGGAATATTACTTCTTACCTCGTGGACTATTTTAGGCCTGTTTCTCTTGAGTTTTTTCAAAAGCACATTGAATAGCTTTTTAGCTAGGCGATATTATCAAGAGACAGATTTGCCAAAAGATAGCCGCATCCTTATCAAATATACAACACAAACAAAAGGGAGTTTATTCCATCAATTTATTTTGATGGCGCTTATGTTAGTCACTGTAGTAGGCAAAGGTGGCACGACACAATTTTTATTAGAATTGACTGGCGGCAAAGGTATTTCAACGCAAACAAGTCAATTTTTAACTTTCATTAAAAATAGTAACTCGCTCTTAGTGTTATTGTTTATTGCAGTTTATTTCGTGGTCGTTTTTCGTCAAAAGAAACGATAATTTACAAATATTAATAAAAAAATACTTGGAAAAACAGTGATTGTGGCTGATTTTCCAAGTATTTTTTTATGAAAAGCTGTTTTTTTTTTTCGAAGATTCAAAAAAAATTAATCAATTGTTTCATTTTTAACAAGCTATTATTAGGTTATATGAATTTTATTGAAAGGGGATTAGTATGAAGAAAAAAACTTTTTCTTTTGTGATGTTGAGTATACTTCTCGCACAAAATTTCGGGTTTGCCGCAAATGCCTATGCTGTAACAACGACAGAAGCACAAACAGAGACCACTGATACAGCAAAAAAAGAGGCAGAGTTATCGAACTCAACACCATCTTTACCTTTAGCAACAACGAATACTTCAGAAATGAATCAACCAACTGCAACAACTGAATCGCAAACCACAGAGGCGAGCACAACAGCTTCCAGTGATGCTGCTACACCATCTGAACAACAAACAACGGAGGACAAGGACACCTCACTTAATGAAAAAGCCCTACCAGATGTTCAAGCGCCAATTACAGATGAACTACTTGACAGTATGAGTCTTGCGCCGATTGGTGGAACAGAATACAGCCAAACAGAGGTTCACCGCGAATTAAATACAACACCGGTAACCGCTACGTTCCAATTTGCTGTTGGAAACACAGGTTATGCACCTGGATCAGTTTATACAGTTCAATTACCAGAACATTTAGGTTATTCAACTGTTAGCGGAGAAGTGACAGGCATTGGCGCAACTTGGGCAGTCGATGCGGCAACCAAAACATTAAGTATTACGTTTAATCAACGAGTTTCAGATACTTCCTTTAAAGTAGAACTAAAAAGTTATCTAACAACAGAGGCGGAACCATTAATCAAAATTGAAACTCCAGGAAAAAATAAAAAAACCTACTCGTTTGATTTATATGAACAAGTAGAACCAATTCAATATAACGAACGAACCAGAACGACAGGGTTAGATGGCGAAATTTTTTATAATTTAGACCGGACGTTAACTGGCAATCAAACATTAGAATTATTAACAACAGAGACGCCAGGCGCTGTCTTTGGAAAACAAGATAACTTGGAACCTCAAGTTTTCAGTTACGATGTCGACATTAATGGTCAAATTTTACCAGAAACGCAAACCTTGTTAACACCTGGCAAAGATTATACATTAAGCGATAATTCACTCGGGCGGATTGCTGTAACTGTTCCAAACATGAATCAACAAAAAGCCTATTCCTTATCGATTAATCGGACAATTTATTTAGAGAGTGTTTCGGACTACAGTTATTCATTTTATCAGCAATATCCAACAACCAAGTTAGGTTCTCTTTCGTTAAAAAATACGACAGGAACGAATAAAACAACCGATTTTACTGCTAAGACGAGTCAAACAAGTAAAATAATTGCTGATCGTGAAATGCGTAGTATGTCCTATATCAGTTTTCAAAGCAAAGGGAAATATTATGTAACAATTTATGGCACATTAACAGAAACAAAAGTGGGTCAACAAATCGTATTAGAGAGTACAAACGGTCAAGAAATTAAGAATCCTAAATTTACGGCGTATGGTCCTTTATATGAAAATGTAAAATTGGAAGACTATTTTGATATTAAAACTGAAGGTGGCAAGCTTACCTTAACGGCCACAAAAGATAGCTATTTAAGAATAAATATTTCTGATTTAACAATGGATTTTGACAAGAAGGACATTAATCTATCATTAAGTACACCTGTAATTGGTCCCGATAAAGCCATTCAGTTACTATCCGATCAATACGTGGAGCCAATCGCTATGTTAAATCCTACGAATGCGGAAGCGACATGGGGAAATTATGATCGAAACGGTGCTTATATGAGTGATACCGAAATTGCTGTAGCAGGTAGTAAGGCCAACCCCATTGAAAATTTAGAGATTAAAATAAAACATCCGCAATATCTATCTGTTAGAGCCACAAAAGATATTTATTTTTCATATTATGTTTTAGGGAAAGATTATACAGTCACACCAACCTCAGATGGTTCGATCATTAAGTTCACTACGCCAATTACAAATGAGCTTGAAATTCCAATTGGCTTTAATTACGTGCCAGATAGTTTACCAAAAGATAAAAGTATTCCTTTTGATAAAATTCCTGTGACAATGAGTGCTGATGGCATTTCCCCTATCGAAACAGAAGTAAATACCAATCGACACATTGGTTCTGAACGAACACTTCAAAGTAGTAAAAATCAATTCCTTGTCAATGCACGAAATGATTCTTTTGACTCACTAAGCGTCCGTACAAAAATTCCAGCTGGCGCCGATGTTCTTTTTGACATTTATGATGTTTCAAACGATCAGGTAGATTCAATTTATCCACAATACTGGGACCGCGGTCAATACTTTGATAAACCAATGACGCCAAACAGCCCTGGATATCCAACGATTACTTTTGACGAAAATACCAATAGTTACACGTTTGATTTTGGAAAAACCAACAAACGTTACATTATTGAGTATAAAAACGCCAATGGCTGGATCGACGTGCCAACTCTTTCTATAACAGGGACAGCTAAAGAACCACAATCGAATAATAATGAAGGGTCTGCTTCGGTTTCTGTTCAAAATGAAGCGTTAGACATTTTGAGTGCAACACAAGCTGCGAATCCAACATTAAAAAATGTAACAAAAACGACAGTAACAACAAAAAATGTTGATAATAAAACACATCGTGTGAAAAATCCAACGATTGAATTAACACCAAAAGGCACAACCAATGCTCAAATCGATTTGAATTCTATTACCGTGAAAGGCGTGCCAGAAGATGCTTATTCATTAGAGAAGACTACAAACGGTGCGAAAATTATTTTTAAAGACTATACATTGACAGAAAACATTACGATTGAATACAATACTGTCTCTGCAAACGCTGGCCAAATCTATACAGAAACAACAATCGACTCTGAAACATTGGACCAGATGTCTGCTAGCAATAAAAAAGTCACCACTGCGCCAATCACATTGAAATTCTCAGAAGGTGATGCGGAAGGTATTGTTTATTTAGCAACTGCCACATTCTATACGCATAACATAGAGGATGAAAACCAAGCAATTGCGAAGGTTTCTTTTGAACTAATTGATAATGTCACGCATACAGCAACCGAATTTACAACAGATGAAAAAGGTCAATACTCCTTTGATGCCATCATGACAGGTGATTATACTTTGCGAGTAACGAATGTACCGCAGGAATATTCCGTGGATGAAGAGTATTTGACAGGCAAAGCCATTAAGCTGGTCAAAGGAGACAACCAACTAAAAATTCCATTAACTAAAACAATTGATCACAGTCGTTTACAAGTCAAAGATACAACGATTTATGTCGGTGATTCATGGAAACCAGAAGAGAACTTTGTTTCAGCGACAGATAAAACAGGTCAAGACGTTCCCTTCGAAAAAATCACTGTTTCAGGTCAAGTTGATACTAGCAAAGCAGGCGTTTATCCAATCGTATACAGTTACGAAGGTAAAGAAGAAACAGCTAATGTGACCGTCAAAGCCGACCAGTCTAAGTTAGAGGTCAAAGATACAACGATTTATGTCGGCGATAAATGGAAACCTGAAGATAATTTCGTTTCAGCAACAGACAAAACAGGTCAAGATGTCCCGTTTGAAAAAATTGACGTTCAGGGAACAGTGAATGTCGATAAAATAGGCGATTATGAAATTGTCTATAAAAATGGCACAAAAGAAGCGAAAGCAATCGTTCATGTTCGTGATGACAGTCGCTTACAAGTCAAAGATACAACGATTTATGTGGGAGATTCATGGGAAGCAGAAGAGAACTTTGTTTCAGCGACAGATAAAACAGGTCAAGACGTTCCCTTCGAAAAAATCACTGTTTCAGGTCAAGTTGATAACACCAAAGCGGGCATTTACCCAATCATTTACAGTTACGAAGGTAAAGAAGAAACAGCCCATGTGACCGTCAAAGCCGACCAGTCTAAGTTAGAGGTCAAAGATACAACAATTTATGTGGGTGATAAATGGGAAGCAGAAGATAACTTCGTTTCCGCGACAGACAAAACAGGTCAAGACGTTCCGTTTGAAAAAATTGATGTTCAGGGAACAGTGAATGTTGATAAAATAGGCGATTATGAAATTGTCTATAAAAATGGCACAAAAGAAGCGAAAGCAATCGTTCATGTTCGTGATGACAGTCGCATACAGGTCAAAGATTCAACGATTTATGTCGGCGATTCATGGGAACCAGAAGAGAACTTTGTTTCAGCGACAGATAAAACAGGTCAAGACGTTCCCTTCGAAAAAATCACTGTTTCAGGTCAAGTTGATACTAGCAAAGCAGGCGTTTATCCAATCGTATACAGTTACGAAGGTAAAGAAGAAACAGCCCATGTGACCGTCAAACCCGACCAATCTAAGTTAGAGGTTAAAGATACAACGATTTATGTTGGTGATTCGTGGAAACCAGAAGATAATTTCGTTTCAGCAACAGATCGTGACGGTCATGCTATATCCTTTGATAAGGTTCAAGTAAAAGGGAAAGTTGATACAAAGAAAACAGGAGAGTACCAGATTTCCTATACCACTGAGCCAGTTAATGAAACCAAACCAGCTGTGCAGTCACGACTTTTCTCAATGTTTTCAAACGAAACACCTCGTCAATTAACGACAGTAGCAACTGTTCATGTGATTGATCGTAATCCTACACCGCTACCAGATAAAAATGAGAACAACCAGACTAGTTCTTCAACGAATCAAACCACGATAAAAAGTAGTCAGTATGTCACACACATTGTGAAACCTGACAAGCAAGGACGTTATCCAAAAACGGGAGAACAAACTAATGGTTTATATCGTGTGCTAGGACTTGTTGTATTACTTATTGTGATTATTAGTGGTATAGTCATCAAGAAGAAACGAAAATAATTAAATGAGCGTGGGGCAAAAGTTTAAAGTGACTTTTGTTCCACGCTTAAAAGATGAATAAGTGCATGAATGAGGGTAGCTGTTTCCTTGGAAAATAGGAAGTTTTACAAGTGACTTAGTTTAAGAACACCTATTAGCAGGTTTTTCTGTTAAGATAGTTGTTTTTATGAAATAGTTTGGAGGAATAATAAACGAGATGAACCAGCGAACTATTTATTATGGTAGTATCGGCACAGCCTTATTTCTTTCTTCAGGAATGTTAATTGCTTCAGTGAATAGCTATGCAAATGAAGTGACAACACCAGGCAAATACACCGTGACTTATGAAGTGGATGGCAAAATTGAAACAGCAACCATTACGGTCAAAGAAAATCAAACGGAACTTAAATTAAAAGACACGTTTGTAGGAGTTAATCAAGCATGGTCACCATTAGACAATGTTGTTTTTCTAAAAGATAAAGAGGGACGCCCTCTAAATTTAGAAAATGTAATTATAGAAAATAATGTAAATACTCAAAAAGTAGGCCTTTATTTTGTAACCTTCCGTTACGAGTCATACCTTTCTATTGCGAAGGTGTATGTCAACCCTACTAATTTTGCTGCAGAGGGGAATGTGCTTGCAGAGCTTCCTTATAGTCAAGCAATGATTGGACCTGAAAGACCAATTATTGCTTCGAGACAAGAAAAGGAGCAACAAACAAAACAGGAGAAAAAGAAAAATAAAATTGAACAGGAACGAGTAAATAAAAAGGTGCTGTTAAATGATGAGTTGTTGAAAAAAATAGATACGATAGCCCCAGTGGAAATTACTGGAGGAGCGGCAAGTGGGTCCTCTCAATTTGGCACCACTTTAAGCTTCCTGTCAGGCTCACTTTTGTATGGAACAAGGAGAGTTTAAATGGAATTCTTGTTATTAGATGATCGGGAAAATTTAAAATTAGCGATTATTAGAAAGTTAGAGCAACAATATTCATTTTCTGAACGAAAAGATCGTTTATGTAAGCAATTAGCTATTTCTCCTTATTTGCTAGAACGGAACATAACAGAAATCAATGCAGATTTGCAACGCTTTGGTCTGATTAATGAGATGGAAATCAGTGAAAAAAATAATGAAATTTTGTTATCTCAAAGCCTTCGTATTTCTTCAAGTATTATTGAAGAATATTATTTAAAAGACTCGTTAGAATTTAATCTATTAAAAACGATTTTCTTTCATCAGTTTACCTCAATCAAAAAATATGGTGAAAAGCATGGGATGAGTCGAACGGTTGTATACAAAATTGTTGACCATATCCGGAAAGAATTGGGGCAATACGGTATTAAGTTATCCAAAAATTTACAACTTAGCGGCAATGAAATGGCGATTAGACAATATTTTACTATGCTCTATTACCGAATTTACAAAGATTCTGAAGAAGTATATAATCAAACAGATCTTCGCGCAGTGAACCAATTATTGGCTCAATTGAAAGGCTCTTATGAAAATATCACTAATTTTTATTTATTTAAACATTATGTATTGGTGGCATTAGAACGAACGCAGAGAAAAGCTAATTATTTTTTATCCCAAGAAGAAAATCCATTCGTTTTTGACGAAGGAAGTTCGATTTATCAAGAAATTCAATGTTGGATCAACGAAGTAATGAAGGCGACTCATGCAGAGAAAAACGCAGAAATTCAAGGAATTATCGGTAATTTATCGGTCTATCAAAGTGAACTTATTTCGGAACATTTGCTGAGTTCTCACAATGAGGCAATTACGGCTACGAAAACATTATTCTTTTCTTATATGCCGTTTACAATTTCGGAAGAAGAATTTTATCAAGAAATTGTTCCGATTATTTATCAACATCGTTTTATTACGCCGTTTATCGATATCACCTTACGAATTATGGATTTAGAATTTTTTCAGGAACGCTACCCAATTGTTTTTGATAGCTGTCGTCAGTTTTTATTTGCGTTGGACTGCTCGGCGTTTGAGTTTAGTAAGCTTTCTTTATTTTTTGATTTGCTATTAGTGTTATCCCGTCTTTATGACCAAAGGAATGAAAAAAGCACAATCAATCTTTATGTTAATTTTACTCAAGGAGAAAAATATACTCAGTTTATCAAAGAACAAATCAAAATATTCGAATCTTTCAGCATTCACTTTCATTCAGCGATTCGACCAGATACTGATTTAGTAGTTTCAGATTATTTACCAAAAACGTTATTTTCAGTAAAATGTTTAATTTGGCTAGCGCCCCCGCGAGCCAGCGACTGGCAAAATTTTGGCAACGAGATTGTCCGAATTAATAAAGAGCTACAACAAACAAAACAAAGAAAAAGCGAATAACAGACGAGGGCGGGACAGAATTGTTTAGCTTCGAGGACCAAGTTGTACGCTGATTTTATCTGTTCGTATTTTACAGAGAAATATCGAAGCGTGTAGTGTTGATGCTATTCCCGCCGTTTATCAGGTTTTGAGTGTGGAACAAAAATCCAAAGGGATTTTTGTTCCACACTCGTTTTTTACGAGTAAGAATTGAGAATCAAAAAAAATATAGATATAATTAAAAATAGATGAGTTTTATTTTTGATAATTCTCATTTAAAAAAGAAAAAGGAGTGTATTTTTATGAAAAAATTTTTAAAAATTAGTCTCGTCTCAGCCATATTATTGTTGATTCTAACTAGTTGTGTCATTGTGAGGATGTGAGAAAATGAAAAAAAATATCTGGTTATCTGTACTGGCATTATTAATTTTGACTGGTTGTAAAATTAACATTAATAGTCCACAATCTGCCAGAGATGATAATTACGGTGAGACAACCCAGGCAAGTACTAGTATTAATGAAGTAGATGATAAGCTAGCTGGAACAATGTTTTCAAAAAAAGGAAGCGGTGATGATGTATTTACAAACTTAGCTTTTAAAAAGGGGCCAGTTATAGCAAACATTACTTTCAAAGGAACGGAAAAAATAGTTGTTCGGATCGTGGACAGTGATGGACAAGAAATTGCAAAGTTAATTGATACGCAAGGAAATTACATTGGAAAAACAATGGCGCAAATTCCTAAAGACGCAGATACGTATATTTTAGAAATTAAAGCAGAAGGAAGTTGGTCCATTCAATTTTCAGAAGCAAATACGAAAGCCAATCAATAGCTATTTTGGAAAGAAAGCAATCTATACCTATCTGAAGTGGAAGAAACGTAATTTTTGTAGAAAAATTAAGCATGAATAAATGGCGATCGAAAAGAAAAATTTTTATTGAATTCTCTAAAGTTTTTCTCAAATATAGTAGAATTCCTTTCTTTTCTTCTGTGAGAAAGATATAATAAAAAACGTATGAACAAAGGAAAAGGGATGACGAATGAATAGAAAAGAGAAAACAAATTTAGATAGTCGAATTGATTACGGCGTGATATTACCAGTTTTTCTTTTATCACTAATTGGTATGCTATCGCTTTACGTAGCGCTTTACAATGATCCAAGCAAACCTAAAATTGGTAGCTTGTTAATGAAACAAGGACTGTGGTATTTAGTCGGAGGATTAAGTATTGTCATTATTATGCATTTTAGCTCAAAATTACTCTGGCGGTTAACGCCCGTTTTTTATGCACTTGGATTAGTATTAATGGGATTACTACTGAAATTCTATGATCCCGTGCTAGCAGAGCAAACAGGTTCTAAAAACTGGATTCGCTTTGGTGGCACCACATTCCAACCATCGGAATTGATGAAGATTGCGTTTATTTTGATGTTGGCCTATATAGTGACCATGCATAATGTTAAATATGTGGACCGAACACTCAAAAGCGACTTTTGGCTAATCGCTAAAATGCTATTAGTGGCGATTCCGGTAATTGTTTTAGTACTTTTACAAAAAGACTTCGGGACGATGTTAGTTTTCTTAGCCATTTTTGGGGGAGTTTTCTTAATGTCTGGCATTACTTGGAAAATTATTGTGCCAGTTTTTATTTTAGCTGCTCTAGTGGGGGCAGGAACTATTTACTTGATTACAACAGAAACAGGTAGAGATTTATTGTCTAAGTTAGGGGTCGAAGCCTATAAATTTGATCGGATTGATTTATGGCTAAATCCTTTCCATACAGATCCAGATCGCTCATTCCAACCAGCGCTAGCATTAACAGCAATTGGTTCTGGGGGGCTTTTCGGAAAAGGCTTTAACGTGAGTGATGTGTATGTCCCTGTTCGTGAGTCAGATATGATTTTTACAGTTGTTGGTGAAAACTTTGGCTTTATTGGTGGCTGTTTCATTATTTTGTTGTATTTTATTTTAATCTACCGCATGATTCGCGTTTGTTTTGATACAAATAATGAATTCTATGCCTACATTGCCACAGGAATTATCATGATGATTTTGTTCCATGTTTTTGAAAACATTGGAGCGAATATTGGTTTACTACCATTAACTGGGATTCCATTACCGTTTATTAGTCAAGGTGGTTCTTCCATTTTAGGTAACATGATTGGGGTGGGCTTAATTATGTCCATGCGTTACCAACAAGAAACGGTTCGTACCAGAAGTGGTCGTTAAAGAAAGAAGAAAGAAGGGGTAGAAATGTACACACTTTATGAATATCCTAAATGCTCAACTTGTAAAAAAGCGAAAGCGTGGCTAGATCAACAAGGCGTTAAATACCAAGCGATTGATATTAAAGCAACACCGCCTAGTAGTGAACAACTAGCAAAATGGATGAAAGAAACCGGCTTGCCTGTTCGTCGTTTTTTTAACACAAGTGGGGTTTTATATAGAGAACAAGGCTTAAAAGATCTGGTTGACAGTTTTTCTATTGAAGAAGCAAGTCAGCGTTTAGCTGCGGATGGCATGTTGATTAAGCGTCCAATTCTCTTAAAAGACAATACATTTCTAACGAATGGTTTTAAAGAAACAGATTACGAAGGAGTGCTTGGAAAATGAGTGAAATGAAACAAATCGATCAATTATGGATCTTACCAACAGAAGCAGGTTATAAAATTGGTTTAACCGCCGAAGCCCAAGAGGATTTAGGGAAGATTACTTTTGCAACATTTCCAAAAGTCGGACAAACATTAGCTAAAGGTGACTCTTTAATTGAATTAGAAGCAGAAAAAGCAGTCAGTGAATTCAGTAGTCCATTATCTGGTAAGGTAGTCGCGATTAATGAAGCGGCTGATCAAGAGCCAAGTGCGTTAGATGAAGAAAATGCTTGGATTGCTGTTTTAGCAGATGTTGAACCAACAGAATTTGAAAATCTTTAGTCTTACGTTGACAAGGCCAATGTTTATTGCTATAATTTTCTCAATCTAATCAAAAGAAAGCTTTGAAAAGAAGAGTACATGTTAAGGACGTTTGAAGAGAGCCCTGTTTGCTGAGAATGGGTAACAGATTTAAGATGGAAGATGGTCTTTGAGCAGAGTAAGTGAGCGAAGCAGTGAACTTACTACGGGGCGCCCGTTACAGCCAACGGTATGCGAAGAATCAAGTACCGTATGAGGTTATTATTGAGAAATAATAGCGAATTAAGGTGGTATCACGAAATGACAAACTTTCGTCCTTTTTGCTGTAATAGCAAAAGGATGGAAGTTTTTTTGTTTTTATTAAGCAAATTCGTTTCATAAAAAGTGCGAAACCTTCAAAATAAGAAAGTAGAACAGAAAGAAGAGGAGAACAAAATGGCATTAATTGAATTACGTCATGTAAAAAAAGAGTTTTCCGGTAAAGCGGGTAAAGTCACGGCTTTAAAAGATATTGATTTAACGGTTGAATCAGGTGATATTTATGGCATTATTGGCTATTCAGGTGCAGGAAAAAGTACGTTGGTTCGCCTATTAAATGGGCTTGAAACACCTACAGAAGGTGAAGTAGAAATTCAAGGACAAGATATTGCATTGTTGCCAAATAAAGAGCTACGAAACTTCCGTAAAAAAATTGGGATGATCTTTCAACATTTTAATTTATTATGGTCACGGACAGTTCTAGAAAATATCATGCTCCCATTGGAAATTGCGGGCGTTCCAAAACAAAATCGGAAAAGCCGCGCAGAAGAGTTAATCAAGTTGGTTGGTTTAGAAGGACGGGAAACCGCATACCCAAGTCAACTCTCTGGTGGGCAAAAGCAACGAGTGGGGATTGCCCGTGCCTTAGCTAACAATCCTGACATTTTGCTTTGTGATGAAGCAACAAGTGCTTTGGATCCGCAGACAACCGATGAAGTGCTAGAATTACTACTAAAAATCAACCAAGAATTAAATTTAACGGTTGTATTAATTACCCACGAAATGCACGTGATTCGTAAAATCTGTAATCGCGTAGCCGTGATGGAATATGGTGAAATTGTTGAAGAAGGTAAAGTAATCGATATTTTCAAAAAGCCTCAAACAGAAATTGC
This sequence comes from Enterococcus sp. GC34, assembly GCF_040886645.1. NCBI lineage: Bacteria > Bacillati > Bacillota > Bacilli > Lactobacillales > Enterococcaceae > Enterococcus > Enterococcus sp. GC34. The sequence goes on along the minus strand of NZ_JBFOEF010000003.1, from coordinate 34,214 downwards.
GAAACGCTTTATCCAACAAGAAGCGGATAAAAACATTGAAGAAACGGAACTGGTTGTCGAAGAAATGTTGGAACAATATCCGAATGGAAAAATTGTTCGCCTACTTTTCCACGGCGAACAAGCGAAATTGCCAATTATCTCGCATATTGTCCAAGAATATCAAGTAGAAGTCAGCATTATTCAAGGGAACATTCAGCAAACGAAACAAGGCGCAGTGGGTTCTCTTTATATTCAATTATTAGGCGAAGAGCAAAATATTCTAGCAGCCATTGAAGGATTACGTAAACTTCGTGTAGAAACAGAGGTGATTGGAAATGAATAATCGTGGCTTAGCAAGTTTCTTTGATTTTTCGCAAATTGATATAAGTAAACTACAAGAAAAAACGATTGAAACACTCTATATGACAGGGATTTCAATCATAGTGGTCGCCATTTTAGGGCTGATTTTAGGACTACTACTTTTTGAAACGTCAGGCAGAAAAGGGATTTTGAGCCGATTACTGTATTGGCTAGTGGCCATTTTTGTAAATATTTTCCGTTCGATTCCGTTTATTATCTTAATCGTTCTGTTAATTCCTTTTACAAAAATTATTTTAGGGAGTATGTCTGGTGTCAAAGGCTCCTTACCAGCATTGATTATTTCCGCAGCACCTTTTTATGCTCGCATGGTCGAAATCGCTTTTCGTGAAGTTGATAAAGGCGTGATTGAAGCAGCCAAAGCAATGGGGGCCAATCGTTTCCAAATAATTTGGAAAGTTCTATTACCAGAAAGTCTGCCAGCGCTTGTTTCTGGCTTAACCGTTACAACCATTTCTTTAGTGGGCTACACTGCAATGGCAGCTGCTATTGGAGCGGGCGGTTTAGGAAGTTTGGCGTATCAAGATGGCTTCCAACGTGGTCAAAATACAGTTACCTTAGTAGCAACGATTTGTATCTTAATTATTGTCTTTGCGATTCAATGGCTTGGGGATACAGTCGCTAAAAAAATAGATAAACGATAAATGGAGGGAATAAGATGAAAAAACGTACATTATGGTCAGTAATTACTGTAGCAGTAGCTGTCTTAATTTTAGGGGCTTGCGGCAATAAAAAGAGTGATGACTCGGTCTTGAAAGTTGGAGCTTCACCAGTTCCACATGCAGAGATTTTAGAACATGTAAAACCTTTATTAGAAAAAGAAGGCGTAAAACTAGAAGTGACGACTTATACAGATTACGTGCTACCTAACAAGGCGTTGGAAAGTGGCGATATCGATGCCAACTATTTCCAACATGTGCCGTTCTTTAATGAAGCGGTTAAAGAAAATGATTATGACTTTGTGAATGCAGGTGCGATTCATTTAGAACCAGTTGGGCTTTACTCGAAAAAATACAAATCGTTACAAGAAATTCCTGATGGTTCAACGATTTACGTTAGCTCTTCCGTTTCAGATTGGCCACGTGTTTTAACGATTTTAGAAGATGCTGGTTTAATCACGCTGAAAGAAGGGGTAGACCGGACAACTGCTACTTTCGATGATATTGATAAAAACACTAAAAAGTTGAAATTCAATCATGAAAGTGATCCAGCAATCATGACCACTCTTTATGACAATGAAGAAGGGGCTGCGGTTTTAATTAACTCAAACTTTGCCGTGGATCAAGGATTAAATCCGAAAAAAGATGCGATTGCCTTAGAAAAAGAAAGTTCACCTTATGCCAACATTATTGCGGTTCGTAAAGAAGACGAAAACAACGAAAATGTAAAAAAATTAGTCAAAGTGTTACGTAGCAAAGAAGTCCAAGATTGGATTACGAAAAAATGGAACGGTGCCATTGTTCCAGTCAATGAATAAAGAGAAAAAGACAATAGAATAAAAACTTGAGGTCGGGACAGGCGTGTTAAGCTTCAAGAAATAAGAAGAAAGTTCTGAAAGATGCTTTTTGTCTCTCAAGGACGTTCAGCTTATTTCCGAAGAAGCTGCTCCTGTCCCGTTGTTTATTTAAAATTTTAGGGCTAGACAGATACATCATGTTGATTTACCTACCAAGCCTAAGTTTTTTTCTTTTAAAAAAGGACCATAAATGATAAAGTTACAAGGAATTTCTTAATTATCAGGAAAATTCAGGGACTATGCATAGGCATTTGCATTAGTTATTGTTATAATAATTAAGATAGATTTTTTGGAATGGAGGGAAAAAGATGTTACGTTTTTTTCCGCAAAAAAATAAATATGTAGAAGAAGCAAGCCAGTACGCCTTTGATAAAGAAGGCCAAATTCCGCAGCACATTGCCATTATTATGGACGGAAATGGCCGGTGGGCACAGAATCGAAGACTGCCGAGAATTGCTGGACATAAAGAAGGCATGGATACGGTCAAAAAAATAACGAAGCATGCTAGTCATTTAGGCGTTAAAGTTTTAACACTTTATGCATTTTCAACGGAAAATTGGAAGAGACCAACAGATGAAGTCAATTTCTTAATGCAATTGCCTGTTGATTTTTTTGATACATTCGTGCCTGAATTAATTAAGGAAAATGTTAAAGTCAATGTAATGGGCTACCAAGAGTTTCTACCAAGTCATACGCAAGATGCCGTTAAGCGGGCCATTGAGCAAACCAAAGACAATACGGGCATGGTTTTGAACTTTGCTTTAAACTATGGGGCGCGTGCGGAGCTACTAACTGCCATGAAACAGATTGCTGCAGAGGTTTCAGAAAAAGCATATACGGCAGATGAGATTACAGAAGAAACGATCGCAGATCACTTAATGACTGGCTTTTTACCCACGGAACTTCGCGATCCAGAATTGTTGATTCGAACAAGTGGGGAAGAGAGAATTAGTAATTTCTTGCTATGGCAAATTGCTTATAGCGAGTTGTTTTTTACAAAAGCATTATGGCCTGATTTTTCAGGGGACACTTTAGAAACCGCGATTGCTTCTTTCCAAAATCGTAATCGTCGTTTTGGAGGTCTAAAAGAAACTACAGAAACAGAAGGGAGCGATCCGCAGTGAGACAACGTGTCATCACAGCTATCGTCGCATTAATCATCTTTATTCCAATTATCTGGTATGGTGGTTTTGCAATTGAGATTGCCGCTGTTGCTTTGGCAGTAGTCGGCGTGTACGAGTTATTCCGTATGAAAGGATTAACGTTATTAAGTTTTGAAGGTGTTTTATCAGCATTAGGGGCCGTTTTTTTAGTTATTCCAACAATTAAGTGGTTAAACTTTTTGCCGGAAATGCAAACAAATTTCATTTTATTTTATGTCACTGTAATGTTGTTGTTAGGTGCTTCGGTGATTTCTAAAAATACATATACGATTGAAGAAGCTGGCTTTCCAGTTATTGTCAGTTTATATGTAGGGATGGGGTTCCAGAACTTTATTAGTGCCCGTTCCGCAGGTTTTGAAGTCTTGTTATTTGCTTTATTCATTGTCTGGGCAACGGATATTGGTGCATATCTATTTGGACGACGATTTGGTCGTCATAAATTGATGCCAGATGTTTCACCCAACAAGACAATAGAAGGGGCACTTGGTGGTATTTTATCAGCCGTGGTTGTAGCAGCGTTGTTTTTAGTTTTCACAGCTAATAAAGGGCTATTTCCTTATCCAATGCCGGTGATGCTTGTATTGACGGTTCTATTTTCTATAGTAGGGCAATTCGGTGATTTGGTTGAATCTTCTATCAAACGTCATTATGGCGTGAAAGACTCTGGTAACATCTTGCCAGGACATGGTGGTATTTTAGATCGTTTTGATAGTTTATTATTTGTTTTCCCAATTATGCACTTATGTGGATTATTTTAAATTGATTAACAAAATTTAAAAAAGTATAATCAAATAAGCAAAAATCCAGAAGATAGACTCTTCTGGATTTTTGCTGTTTATAGGGTTAGTCTAGGTAACTTGTGAGTTATTTAATTTCTAAGAGTAATTGTATAAAGACGGCTAAAGTTTCTAAAAATTAAATAGGTGATCGGATGTTAAATATCTGAACATTTAGAGGGAAATTCGATTGTAAAAAATTAAATTATAACAATCGAATAACACTGGAATGTTTATTTCAATAAAGCCATTGACGTTTAGCATAGATAAATTTATACTTAAAAGAAGAAAAGCAAAATAATGTATTTTATAAGCTTGTTCAATCGTGGTGAGAGTTATTCATAAATTTAAACAAGTAAAGAGAAGATAATTTAGAGATTTGTGAACGCGTTCTTCATACAAGGTTATAGATTAGGATTATATTTTTGATAATCTAATGTAAAGGATTAATTCAATGAAAAAATTTTTAGAGAAGAGTATACATCAAGCCATAAAAGCTTGTTTTTTCATTTTGGGTAAACTACCTAAAAAGAAGTTATTTATTTTTGAAAGTTTTCATGGAAGACAGTATAGTGATAATCCACGTGCAATTTTTGAGTACATAAGAGATAACTGTCCTGAATATCAATGTATTTGGGCAGTCAAAAAAGGATATGAGATGCCTTTTGTAGAAGAGAATGTTCCTTTCGTCAAACGATTAAGTTGGAGATGGCTATGGTTGATGCCAAGAGCTCAGTATTGGGTTTTTAACACACGGATGCCAGCTTGGATGTATAAGAATCAAACAACAATCTATATACAGACGTGGCATGGAACCCCTCTAAAGAAACTGGGCTTAGATATTGAAACAGTCAAAATGCCAGAGCATGAAACAGAGAGCTATAAACTAGAAGTTATTCAAGAAGCAAAGCGTTGGGATTATCTCATCTCACCTAATGCATACAGTACTAGAGTGTTTCGACAGGCCTTTCATTATGAAGGGAAAATATTAGAAGTAGGATATCCGAGAAATGATTTGTTAGTTTGTGAAAATAAGGACAAAATAGCTTTTTCTGTTCGCAATCAGTTAGGCCTTTCAGCCAATCAAAAAATTATTCTTTATGCTCCCACGTGGCGTGATGATGAGTCTATCCGAAAAGGAGCCTATCGTTTCACCAATCATTTGCCAGTTGAACAACTTTTAGAAATTGATCCTTCTATTGTTGTACTTACACGACTACATTATTTAATTGCAGAAAGTTTTGATATAAGTGCATTTGGTTCACGTGTAATCGATGTTTCTTCTTATCCAGATATCAATCAACTTTATTTAATCGCTGACTTATTAATTACAGATTATTCATCGGTTATGTTTGATTTTGCATTAACAAAAAAACCGATGCTATTTTTTATGTATGATAAGGAAAAGTATCAAAATAGTACAAGGGGATTCTATTTTGATCCAACAGCAATTTTGCCTGGAAAAATTGTGACAGACATGGATAGCCTAGTAACGTCTGTAAAAAACGTATTGTTTTCTAAAACGGAACAGGAACAACGTTTATATATGCAGTTTTTTCGTGAATTTTGCCTTGAAAATCAGGATGCCACTAGACAGCTGATTTCAGAAATTTTAAAGAGATAAAAAGCCGGAGGGTGTAGGTTGGAAAATCAAAAAGAAGTCCAAAAAGAATATGAAGAGTATCAATATATGTTAGATAATGAAACGTGGAAAAAGGAGTTAAGTCAATTTAAGCTGTTTTCTTCAGAAAAAATATCAAAAAATCCTAAAGTCTCAATCATTATTGCTAATTACAATAATGCACCATATCTTAAAAAGATGATGGATTCTCTTGTTCAACAAACTATTGGGATTGAGCAATTGCAAGTGATGTTTATTGATGATTGCTCCACAGACCATTCGTTAAAAGTAATAGAACCATATCTTGAAAGATATCCAAATATTGAAATTTATCAGCTACTTGAAAACACTGGAGGCGCTCACGGCCCAAGAAATGTAGGGATTGTAAATGCACGTGGTGAGTATAGTGTCTTCTTGGATGCAGATGATTGGTATGATTTAAATGCATTGAAATATTTATCAGACCTACTAGATGACTCTCACGATGATTTTGCTGTTTCTGGTCTAATACAGAGTACAGATGGCCACTTAATGTTAAAAAGTAAGCCATATTATGTGGATGGGTCATTCAAAAATCGGTCTATCCAAGAATTGCCAGCTGAATTTTATGGTTGGTTAGGACCGCAAGCTATCATGTTAAGAACTTCACTGATACACAATAATAATTTACACTTTGTTAATCAACGGGTGGCTGATGATGTGCTGTTCTTTTATGAAGCCATGCGATTTTCAAAAACCATTACACAAGGGGAAAGGTTAACGACTTATTTAAATCGAGATGCAGATAATGAAAGTTTAAGCAAATCAATTAATCGGACATTTATGCTTTCTTGGTTGCGTGCGTTAAGTTATATAAATCAACAGTTTCCAGATGATTTGTCTAAAGAACGGATGTTAGCACGCCGTTTAGAATGGCTAATTTATGACTTTTGTATTCGGAGGGATACTGGGTATCCATTCAGTAAAAAACGATTACAAGAATTTAAAGTACAGATGGATCAGTATTTAGGTGAATTGAGTTTTGATCCTAGTCCGTATTTTAGAAGTGATGTGCGCCAAATCATTTGGACATTTTTACAAACTAACGATATTGATGGTTTGTATTGGTTTATTCAATGTCAGTCCATTCGTTGGGTGTTAGTCAATCGCTTTGGTTATGTTTCAAAAACAGAGAAAAGTTATTATTATCCAAGATTATTGAAACGATTCCCAGCAGTTCGCATGAATGCTTATGCAGAAGCAACGCAACGTGAAGGCAATACGCTTTCTTTAAATGTGTATACACACCAAAAAATTACAGGATTTGAAATAAAAGAGCTGAAAAATCCTTTTGAAACAAGACAAAGACTGGCGTTTAAAAAAATTAGTGAAACTAGTTATCAGGTAGAGTTGCCAGAAAAATTTTCAAATAAAGAAAGTAGATTTACGATAGTTTTTGATAATTATTTAGAAATTGGGGTTAAAGATTTTAGTAAGTTTTTTGCTTAATTTTATTCGTTCAAATCAGGATATTTTGAGTATACAACTATAAATGATAAGTGAGGGAAATTTGTTTTATGGAAAATGTGAAAGTGTCAGTTATTGTACCCGTCTATAACGTAGAAACCTATTTAGAAGAAGCATTAATGAGTTTGAAAAATCAAACATTGAAAGAAATTGAATTCTTAATTATTAATGATGGCTCTACTGATAATAGTCAAAAAATTATTGAAGAAATTGCACAAGATGATCCACGTTTTCGCGTTTTCAATGTTAAAAATGGGGGAATTGGAAAAGCCTTTAACTTGGGTGTTTCAGAAGCAAAAGGTGAGTATATTGCTGAATTTGAAAGTGACGATTATGTAGCGTTGCATGCCTATGAGCGTTTATACAATACGGCTAAAAGTCATCATGCAGATGTTGTCCGTTGTAACTGGGTTGAATTTTCTTCGGAAGAAGAGGTTGAGCGAGATATATTATGGCAACATCCCGATAAATACAATCAATTGATTGACTTAAAAACAACGGATTTAATTGTACAAGTTTATCCATGGAATGCCATTTATAAAAAAAGTATGATTGAGAAAGAAAACGTAACTTGGGATGAGGAAATTAAAAGTTATGGGGACACTGGTCTATTTTGGAAAATCAATTCAGCATCTCAGAATGTTATTTTTATTAAAGATTGTTTGTATTTTTATAGACAAGACAACCCAAATTCGACAGTAAATAATGTGGCAACAAAGGTTCCTTTCTTGTTTCAACAATTTAAACTAATTCGTTCAAACTTAATTGAACAAAATAAATTTGAACGCTACAAAGGTTATTTTTATAAACAAATGTTCGAAAAATACTTTTGGGCGATTGAAAAACTAACACATTTACGTGACGAGTCGGTTTATGAAGTGATTCAAAAGGTGGCTGTAGATTTTAAACAAGCTATAGAAATAGACCAGCTGAATGATATCGATTTTGAATACATCAAACAATTTTATCAAATTGCGAATGATCCAGTAGCTTATTATGAGGACTACTTGAAAAATCTGTATAAAGTTAGTGTAGTCATGCCGATTCACAATGCGTCCAAATATTTAAGACAAACATTAGAAAATGTTTGTGAGCAGTCTTTACGTGAGATTGAAATCATTTTAGTAGAGAATGGCTCTACGGATAATACAATGGATATTATTAACGAATTTGAAGTAAAAGATCCGAGAATTATGGGGATTTCTATTGGTAAAAGTAATCCTGGACACGCAAGAAATGTGGGCATTTCGATGGCACGAGGCCGGTATTTACAATTTTTAGATGCAGATGATCATTTTGAAGTGAATTTATTACAAGACGCTTATTATCGTGCATATGATAGTGCAACAGATATTCTGTTATTTGGTATGAAAGAAAAATTGCCAAATGGAGAAGTGCACGTGGTTCACAATCCATTACTAACTAATGGCGGACGTATGTCTGGTGAAGAAATTTCATTGGATGAAGTAACTCCTTATTTATATGACAAATTATTTTTATTAGAATACATCAAAGAAAATAACTTGGTAAACTTAGAACAATTTGTTGGCGAAGACGCTTATTTCACTTATACCGCATTATTAGGTACTGAAAAAATTGTTGCACTAAACAAATATTTGCTGACTCGAATTGTTAGACAAGATGGCTTGATGTCTACGTATGGAATGAATTATCGTGATGAGTTCAATTTACATGATAAAATGTTGGAGTACTTAAAACAACATGCTCCAAATCGGATTGAAGCATATCGTTTAAAAATTATTAATACATTAAACTGGTTTATTTTTGACATGAATCGTGTTGATCAAGCATTTAAAGAACGTTTCTATCAAGAATTAAAAGAGAAATACATCCAACAATTAGGGCTAGACTTAGTGAAAAAAGAAAAATATTCTAATGATCCAGAACAAGTAGAGCGTATCACACGAATCCAAAATATTTTACAATACAATCTAGAAATATATCAAAATATTTATAAAGATTTTGGGATGAAAAAAACCTTCATTATTCCGAATGTTCATATTCAAGAGCGTGGAGGTAAAGTAATTTTTGGACAAGAGAAAGCCCAGGGAAATGGGACGGCAATTGAAATGTTTTCAATTATTATCGCAGATAACGATACAAGCAATGCCAGCGGAGTGATTGATTTCGTTTATATGGGTGACAATACAAAAATAATTCATGATAGTTTATTAGTATCTTTATTAATTAAAAAAGAAGGTACTACTTTAAAATCGATTGTTTTACAAGCCGAGTGGGAAAAAGGCTATACCTTACTACAAGAAAATATGTATTATACTTTCGTAGACAATGTTTTTACAATTTGGGCGGGCTATACTCAAAAATATGCAGCATTTGATTACAATGTTCGAATTTTGACTTCTCGAGAAGGGGAAACACATTTTAGTGTCGTTCGACAAAACCAAGGCTATATCCAAGATACAATGACAAGTATTGGTAACGAATTAACACCTATCAATAAAATTGAAGGAAATGAACCTACAACAATTAAAAAAGCTGTATCAAAAAGTCTTAAAAAAGCAAAAGGGTTGTTGAAATAACATGTAAAAAAGATTCTTAAACATGAACGAATAATAAGTAATTAACAGAGAAAGTAGGAGCGGAAAGATGAAAAAAGCAGCAATTATGGGCTGGTGGTATAACCAAAATTATGGATCAATCTTAACATACTATGCTCTAAACAAGTATGTACAGAATAAAGGGTACGAGACGGTTATGATTGATGGACCACTAGGTTATAAAAACAGAAGTAACTTTCGAGCATGGATGCCTTTAGCATATAATTTTTTTAAGAAAAATAATATGTCCTATACCGAGCAATTAACAAAAGAAACGTTACCGACATTGAATGATTTAGAAAATCTAGATACCTTTATTTTAGGCTCTGATCAAATGTGGAATCCGTGGAATGGTTGGGTAGACGACGATGATTTCTTAGATTTTGTTTATCCTCGTAATAAAACAATTGCTTATTCTGTTTCATTAGGAAAAGCAGATACAAGTAAATATGATCCAAAATGGGTTGCAAACCGCAAAAAAGATATTACACAGTTTAATCATGTTTCTATGAGAGAAGATTTTTCTGTACAAATTATGAAGGATATTTTTCAAGAAGAAGTTATTCAGGCTTTGGATCCAACCTATCTTGTTGAAAGAAGTGAATATGATTCTTTAGCTGATCAAGCTACGTTTAAACGACAAGAATCAGGAGATTATATGGCTGTCTTTTTCTTGGATATTAACAAGGAAAAAGTTCGTGTAGCACTAGCGATCGCAGAAAAATTGGGACTGAAATTAGTGGTCTTGCCTAATCCTTTAAAAGGACGTGAACTAGCGAAAAAAACGTTTCCTAATACAGTAGAATATGTTTCTGAAGATACACCAGAAAATTTCTTAGCTGTTTATCGAGAAGCAAAATATATTATTACTGATTCGTTTCATGGCACTGTTTTTGCGACTATTTTCCAAAAACCGTTTTCAATTTTTTATAATGAACAACGTGGAATTGACCGCTTTAATAGCTTGATGAACCTGTTTGAGCTTGGCGAAACTAGACGTGTCTATGAGCAAAACACAAAACAAGAAATTGAAGAAAATAAAAATATTAGTTTAGCACTTGACTATCAAAAGACCGCTGGAAAGATTGCTAGAGAAAAAGAGATTTCAGATAAGTGGTTAACTGATGCGTTGACAAGTAAATTTAGCCCAGATGAAGACGAAGTATATGATGAATTTAGACGATATATTATCAATAAACCTTTGGATTTTTATCGAGCTAAAACAACTGTTCCGATTTCCGCAGCAATTGTTTTATCGCCAAATGGTACGATAAAAAATTCCAACCCTAATGAAAGCTTTTGGAAGCTAACAGATAAAGAATTAATTTTTATGAATAATCATCGTGAAGTCACTACAAGATTTAATCGTGAAAAGTTTAAGGGAAAGGAAACGTTCAGTCCTTTTAGAATCGTCGGCAAATATGTGAAAGATGAAAAAATCGAACATGTTATGTATTTGCATCCGATACAAAAACCTAAGCCTAAACCGAAACAAGGTACAGAAAAGAAAGCATTAGCAATTCCAGAGAATCTTTTAACAAGAAAACAATTAATTATGAAAATTGTACAAAATGAGAGAATTCGTTCGTGGAAACAGGATCTTTTAGAAGAATTACCAGATTTAGAGTTATTTGTAGGTCGTGAATTAAAAGAATATGCTTCGAATTTTGTTGGTGGTCCAGCAGACCTTTTAATTTTTCCAAAAACGATAGAAGAAGTTGCTTTAATTGTAAAATATGCTAAAAATAATCAAATTCCTTTAACTGTTATCGGTAAAGGTTCAAATATTTTAGTCCGTGATGGTGGTATCCGCGGGATTACTTTAAATATGACTGCCTTGAATTATCGTAAAATTACGGGGAATGTTTTAACAGTTTCGGCAGGTGCAAGTTTAATTGAAACATCTTATTATCTACTAGAACACTTGAAATGCGGTTTAGAATGGGCAGATAATATTCCAGGAACCATTGGTGGCGCAGTTTATATGAATGCTGGGACAGTTAAGGATATTAATAGTATGTTTCTTGAAGCTACGATCGTAGATGAAAATGGAGAAATTAAAGTTTTAAATAAAGAAGATGTTCAATTTAGTCATCGCTATAGTTCATTTATGGATCATCCTGAGTGGATTATTCTAGAAACTAAATTACAGATTTCAGAAGGTAATTTAGAAAACATGGTAAATGACATGGTAGGAACTGTCGAAATTAGAGAAAGGATGCACCCACTAACACATCCAAATCATGGGTCAACTTTTACTTGGGGACGGGCGCCTCGATTAATTCAACAAGCTGGCTTAGTTGGTACTAGAATTGGCGGAGTAAAAGTATCTGAAAAACATCCAGGTTTCTTTATCAATGTTGAACAAGCCTCTGCTCAAGACTATGAAGCATTAATTTATTTAATTATTGCAAAAGTTTATGAATTTTCTGGATTTTTATTAAAACCAGAAGTGAGAATTTTAGGTGCAAATATGTGGGAAGCAAGTTTAACTTTTAAATAAACGGAGGAGTGTGTGATATGAAGAAAATAATCACGATAATTGTGTCTTTAGCAATTGGTATCGGTTGTGGTTTTTGGTCAGGATATTACATCAGTAAAAAATATTCAGAAAACCAAGAGACAACTATTTCCAAAAGTACTAACTCAGAACAACCTTTGATTGCAAATGGAGAGTATCAAGTAACAGCTAATTGGGATTGGAAAACATTAATTGTTAAAGATAATGTGTGGACACTGGATGGCAAACGTATTTATGATGTTTCCACTACAAATGATAATATTGTGATTTTAAAGGGAAAAAATTTGAAATCACTTGTAGTTTATAAAATAGAAAAAAATAACGAAAAAATCAACTTATATTCTTACACAAAAGAAGGCGTTGGTAAAAAGGTACTGGCTACTTTAGTGAAAAAATAAATAATGCATTTAGTGTTTGAAATAAATTGAAAGTAACTTTGTTAGGAGAAGTTAGTTAATGAAATACAATACGAAAAATTATGACTATTTAATTGTTGGTTCAGGACCTTTTGGGGCAACGTTTGCATGTGAAGCAGCTAAACGAGGGAAAAAAGTATTAGTTATTGAGAAACGTGCTCATATTGGTGGCAATATGTATACACATAAAGAAAATGGCATTAATGTCCATGACTATGGTGCTCATATTTTTCATACTGACAATAAAGAAGTATGGTCTTATGTCAATCAATTGACGGAATTCAATGGCTACATCAATCAAGTAGTTGCTAATTACAAAGGAGAGCTCTACAACCTACCATTCAATATGAACACGTTCTACCAAATGTGGGGGGTAAAAACGCCAGCTGAAGCACAAGCAAAAATTTCAGAGCAACGGGAGGCAGCTGGGATTAAAGGAGCTCCAAAAAATTTAGAAGAACAAGCGATTCGTTTGATAGGAACGGACATCTATGAAAAATTAATTAAAGGCTATACAGAAAAACAGTGGGGACGTAAGGCTACGGAATTACCAAGTTTTATTATTCGTCGTTTGCCAACTCGTTTTACTTTTGATAATAATTACTTTAACCATCGCTATCAAGGCGTACCTGTCGACGGTTATACAGCTATGTTTGATAAATTGTTAGATAGTGAATTAATTGATATTCAATTGAATAAAGACTTTTTGGCAGAGAAAGAAACTTACTTATCAGAGTTTCCAAAAATTGTTTATACAGGGATGATTGATGCATTCTTTGATTATTCTTATGGCGAACTAGAATATCGTTCAGTACGTTTTGAAAATGAAACAGTAGATTCAAACAATGCACAAGGTAATGCCGTAATTAATTATACAGATGCGGAAACTCCCTATACACGGATAATGGAATGGCGACATTTTGATCAAAAGGCCGATGAAAACAAAACAATTTTGACGAAAGAATACCCACAAGATTGGGATCGTTCAAAAGAAGCGTATTATCCTGTTAATGATGAGAAAAATTCGCTTTTGTTTAGAAAATACAAAGAAAAAGCAAACGCTCAAGAAAAAGTTATTTTTGGTGGACGTTTAGCCAATTACCAATACTATGATATGGACCAAGTTTTCGGAGCAGCTTTGAAGGCAGTCGCTAAAGAATTTGGTGAAATGGCCAACTAGTGAACGGTTAGACTCGGAGGAACAAATGGAAAAAGAACTGAAAGTTAGAACAAAATTACTTACCAAAGAATACAGTTTAGCGCAAACACGTATTGACAAATTGAAGACACTTTTTAGTATTTTTCAAAACAAAGTTCCCACATTTTGGGCGTTAAAAGGTGTTAGCCTCGACGTATATTCTGGAGAAACAATTGGTATTATTGGTTTAAATGGTTCAGGCAAATCCACTTTATCAAACATTATTTCAGGCATCACCCCTCAAACATCAGGAGAACTTGAAATAAATGGTGAAGTGTCAATTATTTCGATTGGTGCAGGACTAAATAATAATTTGACAGGACGAGAAAACATTCGAATGAAATGTTTAATGTTGGGAGAAAAAAATAAAGAAATTGATGCCAAAATCGATGATATTATTGAATTCTCAGAATTGGGTGTTTTTATCGATCAGCCTGTTAAAACTTATTCTAGCGGTATGCGTGCTAAGCTTGGTTTTTCAATTGCGGTTCATCAAAATCCAGATATTTTAGTGATCGATGAAGCGTTATCTGTAGGAGATCAAACCTTCTATAATAAAGGCTTAAAAAAAATGCTTGCATTTAAAGAGCAAGGCAAAACTATCTTTTTTGTCTCTCATTCTATTCAACAAGTAGAGCAAATTTGTGATCGTGTCGCTTGGATGCATTATGGGGACTTACGTGCATTTGGTGAAACTAAGCATATTTTAAAAGAATATCGTGCTTTCTTGCACCGTTATAATCATTTCACTGAACCGCAAAAAGAATCGTATCAGAGAGATGGCAAGGCCAAACAGAGAAACTTTTCTTTGGAACAACTTCAAGAAACAATTCTTGAAAAAGCCAATCAACAAGTAGGCAGTCGCCGGACGACTAAAGAAGTCATAAAATTTACTACTAAAAATAAAATTGGAGATAAAATGACTCTTGGTACGAAGAGCTTGTTAATTTTGCTACTTTGTATGATTTTTTATGTAAGTCTTACCTTTGTAAAGGGTATTTCATTAACAACAGCTTTCATTCATCCAGCGGAAACAATTCAACGTATATTTGTTCCTGAGAAAGTAGCAGGGAAGGATACAAACGCTGTGAAAACAACTAAAGCTAAACCAGCTTCAAAAAAAGAATCTAGCCAGCAGGAAGAAGTTCAGTCTAGCTCAACGAACGCATCAGAAAATAATAATGGTGAACAAGCTGTGTCAACGTATACTGTGGAAGTTGGAGATTCAGTCAGTTTGATTGCTGAAAATCACGGACTCACTATAGAACAACTTCAAACTTTGAATCCAGAAATCACTGAGGTACCTATTTATCCTGGACAAGTGTTGAAATTGAAAGAGGTGACTGAATAATGCGCGAGGTAAAATTAATTTTAGCGGAACAGTTTTCATACTTAGGCGTTGCACAACGAATTGCTAAATACAGTAATAAAGCATTATACCAAAGCCACATCTTAGGAAATTTATGGCAAATTTTAAGTCCTTTAATTCAGTTAGGTGTCTATTATTTTGCTTTTGGGATTGCTCTTGGCGGTGCTCGAACCGTAAAAGGAGGAGTATCCTATATTGCTTGGTTAATGGTAGGATTGAGTACATGGATTTTTTTAAGTACAGTAACAAAACAAGCTTCTAGTTCTGTTTATATGCAAGTTGGCATGGTCTCTAGAATGAAGTTTCCAATAAGTATTTTGCCAATGGTTAAAATATTTTCTGAGTTACCAAGTTATTTTGCATTCACTACGTTAGCAGCAATTGTGTCAATCTCGACAGGCGAAAAAATTTCTATTTATTGGATTCAGCTACCTTACTATATTGTAGCGATGATTATCTTTTTATATAGTTTTAGTCTAATTAATTCAACGATTGCTGCATTAATTAGGGATTATCAAATTTTCTTGAATTCTATTATCCAAGTATTAATGTATATGTCAGGGGTCTTTTGGGATTTGAGTACAAAGAACTTACCGTCTTGGTTATCAAAAATTCTTATGTTGAATCCTTACGCATATATTATTAATGGATTTCGAGATACATTTTTCTATAAAAGATGGTTTTTTGAAGATAAGCCCCAGCTTGTTGTTTTTTGGCTAACAACATTAGTAATATTTATCGTAGGAGCTCATTTACATGTTAAGTTCAGAAGCAAATTTGTTGATTATATGTAATATATGAAGAAGTAAAACCACCGTATACTGACAAGAATACGGTGGTTTTACTCTTTAATTGACAATAGCCTTCTCTTTAAAGAGAAGGCTATCTAACGAATCAATATTATTATTTTAAAGTTGGATCAGACTATTTCTAGTATTCAAGTATTTTTCATTTAAGCGATGTATTCCCTACCTCTAATACATCCTTGTGTCTCTCTAGACACGCCAGTTTTGAATAAAATCATCAAAACAATTGAATGGTTCGTTTAAAAATATTTTTCGTGTTCTAATTATTATAACATAAAACTCGTCAACTGACCACTAGCTGACGAGTTCATAATTTTTCCAGATAAATAGACAGCCGTTTTCCGCCGACTGTCTAAGATTAAGATAGATTTGTAAAGAAGTGAATAAATGCTTCCTACTATCTCTTTATAACATGAGGAAAAGAAAACTGCAAAAGATAGCTGTGTTTTTTGAAAAAAAGATCAGCTGGTTTCCGCCAGCTGATCATCCGTTGAAAAGAGATATAAAGAAGTGAATAAAGCTTGCTTTACCTCTATTTTATACCATGTTTTGATTCAAATAACTATTCAGTATTAGTTATACTTAAATAATAAATATGTATACGGATGTATTATTTTGAGGTATAGTCATAGAGAAAAGAGGGAACGTTTATGAAAAAATTTTGTTTAAGTTATAGCTCTGGTAAAGATTGTTTATTGGCGATGGATCGATTGGTACAAGCAGGAAATCAGCCAGTTGCGTTAGTGACAACAGTAAGTGATGAAATTAATCGTTCTTGGTTTCACGGCATACCAATCTCCATCTTAGAAGCAGCAGCCGAAGCGTTAGATTTACCACTTGTTATATCACATAACAATGAAACAAATTACACAGAAAAAGTGGTTGAGGCACTGCAGGAAACCAAAAAATTGGGTGCAGAAACGGTTTGTTTTGGCGATATAGATATTGAACAAAATGGTGCTTGGGATCGCCAAGTTGCATTAAGTGCTGGGCTTGAGCCACAATTACCTCTTTGGCAGGAGAATCGCGAAGCACTTGTCAAAGAATTCTTGGCAAAAGGGTACACAGCAATTATCAAAACGGTCAGCAAAGAGGCTGGTATTCCAATAAAATTTTTAGGAGAACCGTTAGATGAAACATTTATCACGTACCTTAAAGAGCATCAATTAGATATTTGCGGAGAAAACGGGGAGTACCATACGTTGGTAATTGACGGCCCGCTATTTAAAAAGAGGCTCAATTATTATACTTCAGGAATTTATGAAAGTCCTTATGCTTATTCTTTGATTATTGATGCTTAAATGAAAGTAAAAGGACACAAGCTGCCACTTTTTCTAGCGATATGCTATAATTGACTTAAGAAAAGTAGAGAAAGTGAGTGGTTAATTATGGAAGAAACTGTCTTTTTTAATTTAGGAAATGCCCTTGCTTCAAAAAGAGATCAAAAAGAATTAATTAAAGAAGCCCAAATTGCGAAAGATACTCGAAAGATTCCAGGAAAACTGATTATCGTTGAAGATGAAGAAAATGGTACCCATATTTTATTTGAATTAGCTGATCAAACAGAACCGTCTGCTGAAACAAAAGAATTCAAAGTAAAAAAAGTGATTGATTAAAAAAAAGCAACGAATCTTTCTAAATTCGTTGTTTTTTTTATTTTTTTACACAAATGATACAAAAAGAATATCAAAATCAAATAAATGATTAGTATACTTGAAGAAACAAATAGGAAGCAAAGCAAACGTTTTGAGGTGTTCTTTCATGGAAAATCGAGGAATTTTATTTGATAAAGATGGTACGTGTATTCGTTTTGACACTCTTTGGCAAGCAGGTTTGCAAGCTTGTTTTGAAACACTAAGTATGTTAGCCCCTCATCATTCAGCAGAAATAAAAAAGATATTAGCTATTCAGGAGCAACGTTTTTTGCAAAAACATTTACTTGATGAAGTCCTTTATCAGGAACTTTATCAGGAATTGGCGCAATTTGAGGAATTAGTCGAACAGGGAATCAGCAGTCGATGGCTGGAGCAATTCTTTTATGATTATTTACGAAAAAATCTGAAAAAGATTGAACCAATTGGTGATTTAAAACAGTTATTTCTTGAGCTGAAACGGAAGAACTATAAAATTGGATTGGCAACTTCAGATACTTTGCCAGCGACTATGTTGATTATGGAATATCTTGGTTTAACAGAAATGTTTGATTTTATTGCGACAGGAGATCGTTACTTACCGAAACCAGATGCGGCCATGCTCCAAGCCTTTTGTCAGTCATGTCAATTGAAGCCGACAGAAGTAATTATGGTAGGTGATTCGCTCGTGGATGTTTTCATGGGAACTTGTCATGGTAAAGCGGGAATTGGTGTTTTAACCGGTAACTGCCAGTCAACTGATTTTGAAAAGTTTGAAGTAGCTTATTTTCGTGATATCCATGAAATACCTTATCAAGAATTATGGGGAAACACCAAGAATAAAAAAGTCCTGAAAAGATGATGAGTCTTTTCAGGACTTTTTATTAATCTAATTGAAGCAATTGCCGTTTCTTTTGTTGAAATTCTTCTTCTGTTAGAATTCCTTCATCTACTAACAGTTTTAAATTTCTTAACTCAGCCATTACGTCTTCAATAGTGCTAGATGAGTTTTTTTGTGAATCAGATAGTTTTGGTTCAATCGGTTGGTGTTTATCACTCTTTATAGGAGTTGGTATTTCTTTTTCTTTTATTCGACGAACAATAGTGTCTAATGATGAAAGGGCTCGTTCGGCGTTGAAACGGGCTCTATCGATCGCTAATTGACGATCAAATTCAGTAGTTTGCTCGCTAAGTGTCTTTAAAAAGGAAATAGTGATGGTTGGACGTTGCAAATCATCTAGATTAATCAAAATATAGACACTACTAACGCGATCATAAGGTACGTTTTCTTCGGTGAAATGGGTATTTTTTTTCTCTAAAATTTTGTAATCAGCGATAATGCTTACGGGCAAAATTTTTGATGAACCAACCAGTCGAAATTTTTTTTCAGGTTCATCGAATTCAATCGAGCCAGCAATAGTTGTTGTAGGGTTGAACAGCCGGTTGTCTTCTTGGACATTTCTTAAATCCGTCAATGTCCAAGTTTGGGTATATCCTTGTCCCTGGACACCGAGTTGACCTGCACATTTCTTACAGATTTGGTAATTATCTGAAGTTAAATATTTTCCTTTATTATCCTGACAAAGAGCACATAGATTTCCATAAACTTCAGCATTTTTTTCATTTTCTTTTGCGATTTCAGACTGCTTGTTTATTAACTCTTGCATTTGTTGTAAATCAGCTAAACTTTTTTTATCAACGGACCAAGTGGATACTTTAAGTTTTTTTAAACAGCTTTTTCCTACGCGATAAAAATCACTTGTAAAGTACTTGCCAGTTTCTTCTTCGCAAAGATAACATAAATTTCCCTTTGCTTGCATTGCTTGATCCTTTTTTATAATTTCTTCTTGACGTTTTATAATACTTTCCATTGTTCGATCTTTAATTTCTTTTGGTTTTAACTCTAAATGTTCTGCACAATGTTTACAGATACCGTGATTATCAAAGGTGATGATTTTACCAGGATTTAGATCACACAGTTCGCACATACTTTTCATGGGATGACTCCTTTTTGTTAAGATAAATTAATTTTACCATTCAGAAAACATAGTAACAAGAATCCACGATAAATAAAAAGCCCAAATTGGGCTTTAATGGAAGGGGATGTCCTTCAAAATTTAGTTTAAATTTTGAATAGCGTATTCTGCTTCTTCAGGAGTAAACTTTTCACCATATTCAGATGTTAATTGATCACGAATTGCATCTGGTGACATATCCATATTTTCTTGATAATCTTTCGCTTTTTTCAAAGCATTGGCATTCCAATCCGCTTCTAAATGATCGATTGCGTATTGTCCAGCTTCAGGAGTGAATTTCTCACCATATTCAGATGTCAGCTGATCATAAATACCTGCTTTTGACATAGACATAATTTTTGCATATGATTGCGCTTTTTTTAATGCTGATTTGTATTCTCTTGGTACATCAGGAGCTGCTTCTTCAGAAGGTTTTGTTTCTGGTGTTTCTGCTTTCTTTTTATCTGCTTCGGATGCTGCTTCAGACATTTTTTCTTTTACTTTAGAGACGAAAGAATTTTCTTTACTTTGTGATGTTTTGATTTCTTTCGTAGAGGTTGAAGTTTTCACTTCTTTACTACTTGAAGAGGAGCTATTTTTAGTAGATTGACTCGTTTCTTTTGTAGGCGAAGAAGTAGCTTTTTTCTCTTCTTTTCCCATGCCACTGCCCCCAATGGCTAAAACTACAACTACAACAACCCAGAACCAAACTTTTTTATAAAACGGTTTTTTTATAGATGAATTACCAGATATGTTTTTTTTCATTCACTAACTCTCTCTTTCTTGTTATTTTTTGTAGCGCTTACTAAAAAGACAATCCCCAAAATGATAGTAAGTCTATTCATGAAAATAAGTATACCGCCATGTGTAAAAATAACACACCACAGTATACTTATTTTATCATTATTTGATAAAAATAACACCATTATTTTTATGAAATAATTAAAAAAGATAAAAAATCTAAAAACTTCGACCGCCGCCACCGAATGTGCCGCCGCCAGTTGAGTGGGTGGTGCTACCACCACCGCCCATTCCGCCACTGCCGCCATTGTTTTTAGGAATACGACGCGTAGTGATAAAAGAATTGGTTAACTGATCTGTGCGGGAGGTTAAGTTTAACGTTGTTTTTTCCCTAAAAGGATATTGATAACTTGAAAATTTTAATTGGTATTTAGAAATATTGATGCCTAAGAAGACCAAGCTGAGTATCAGCGCAGCAGCAAAAGCAATTACCATTTCCAACGGGGTAATGGCTTTATAACGGGTGATTTTCCCTGTTTCGCTGTCCACACGATAGTGACCCCCAGGAACCCCTTTGTCAACAAATGCTTGAGTTTCCTGAACAAAGGTTTGAGCAGCCGCAAAATAATTTCCTTGACTCATCCCATCCATTACTTTATCTAAGGTATCATCAATTCGTGCATCCGTCATATAATCAATCATGTTTCCAGAAGTAGAGATGTAGACTTTCCGTAAGTCCATATCAATGAGAAAAAGAATCGCATTTTGATCTTTGCCAACTTTATTTAAGAGATAATGATCTGCATATTCTTGTTCATCACCATAAGTATTATTATTTGTGGTCACAATAAAGACAGAGGCTTTGGTCTTTTCTTCTAAAGGTTGTATCTCTTGTTTTAGTTGGTTGATTTGATCAGGTGTCAGTAATTGTGCACCATCATCAATTGAATTTTCAGCCGCCGAAACGGGTAGGGCAAGGCCAAAGGTAAGAAGTATTAGGAAAAAAATAGGTAAAAGTCGTTTTTTCATAGGAAATAACCTCCTAATAAAAAGAGTGCTAAGAGTCCAGCGAAAATGCCTAACGTTGCTAGTCCTAAACGAGTGTAACTAATTGGAAGCACACCGCTTACTTTACCTGTTTGTCCATTCATGGCATAATAATAAACTTTTTTTGATTGTTCCTGACTGCGATAGGTGACTAACCAAATTGGCAAAAGCATATAGTGATTATTTTCTTGGTTTAGAGAAATATCCGTGCGAACATTTGTCAACGTAGTATAACCAGAAGCAGAGTCCCGTAACAATGATTCCGAATAATCTTGTAATTCTTGTTGGACGTGTTTTTTGATTGCTTCATATTCAATATCGCGTTTTTCTGCTTGGAAACCTGCTAGGTATTGGCTTTTGAAAGGCACTGCTTGATCAATTAAAAATGGTTGAACGCCTTCCACCATTTTTTGTTGGATGTTTTTTGACAAGGCATTTTTAACTAATTCTTTAAACGATAATTTTCCTGAACGTCCCACATTGAAACGTTTTGTTTCG
This sequence comes from Enterococcus sp. GC34, assembly GCF_040886645.1. Classification (NCBI taxonomy): domain Bacteria; kingdom Bacillati; phylum Bacillota; class Bacilli; order Lactobacillales; family Enterococcaceae; genus Enterococcus; species Enterococcus sp. GC34. The sequence continues at coordinate 12,454 of NZ_JBFOEF010000003.1, read as the reverse complement.
GTGTATTCAATATCACCTACGCGCCAAATGCGAATACTTGTGCCAGTAGCTTGCAGTTGTCCGTCGACTTCTGCATCAACGACCCAATAGGGGAAGTAAACCCCAGTTAATTTATCGATTTGATTTTTGCTGAAAAAATCTCGGGGAATGAACCATTTTTTCTTGGTCCAAGCGAGAAATTTTTCAATCGCTTCGTCTTTTTCAATTATAAAGGGTAAGACGTTTTCTGGTAAAAATTCGCCACTTAATCGACCAGCCAAGACAACTGGATTATGGCAATAATAACAGTATGTGGCTGCTGTTGTTGCATCGGTGACAATTTGAGCGCCACAGCTTGGACAATTAAAAATTTCCATTGTGCCTGCATCGGCAGTTGTTTCATTCTCAGTGGTCTCTGTTTGTTGCGTGGCGGAGGATTCTTCTTCCGCTGTGAAAGTCAAATTTTCCTCGGCAGTCGTTGTTGAGGGATTCTCTAAATGCGCCTCATGTTGCTGTTGCTCATAACGAGTCACTTCTTCTTCCGTGTAAATATTTAAACAATATTCACAATGAAATTTTTGATCTTTAGGATTAAATAAGAGCGGGCCGCCACAGTTGGGGCATTTATGGGTAAATGTTGTTTCCATTGCAACCGTCCTTTCTAATAGAGTGAGTAAATAACAGGAATCTGATTCAAAGAAAAAGGGTAGACTTGTGCCTGACCCTTTTCTTTAATTGTTCACTACTTGCTTATAAAGGAACCCCTTGGAATGGTTTACCACAATGTGGACAGAACTTAGGAATACCATTACTTAAGTCAACAATTTCACTACATTCACTACATTTCATTTCTAATTTTGGTTTCTCGTTTGTTGGTTTTGGTGTACCACAGTTTGAGCAAAACTTCCCAGTGTTTTCAGTCCCACATTGTGGGCAAGTCCAAGTGTCTGTAGCCCCTTGTGCGTTTTGCTGGTTTTGTTTTTCTTGCATTTGTTGTTGGTTTGTTTGAGACGCTTGCGCAAAGTAGTTACCATTCGCATTCATGCCCATACCAACGCCCATAAAGCCGCTCATAGCGCCACCTTCATTTTTACCAGCAGCCTCCATACCACGAGCCAAGGAACCTTGAACATAGCCTTCGCGAACACCTGGATCGCTGAGCATAGCTCCTTCATTTCGCATGTTGATTAATTTTGTTGAATCATCTGTATAAGAAATGCTCGCAACTGCTACAGAAACAATTTCCATGCCGCGATTGGTGCGCCAATCCTCGTCAAGCGCAGTTTGCATATATTTACTTAATTCAACACTTTTTGAGGGAACATAAGAAATACGTTGTCCATCAGCAGACATTTGATTGATTGCTGCTTGCAATGCTGTAATGAACTCTGCCAAATATTGTTCATTAATATCATTAATATCTACTTGCGTTTGATTTTTAGGAATCGCATTAGTATAAAATAGTAAAGGATCTGTAATTTTAATTGAGTAATTTCCGTGTGCACGTAAGAAAAGTTCGGCATTATAAAAATTATCAAAATAGTTTAATGGCGCAGGTGTTCCAAATTTAATGCCTTTAATTTCTTGCAAGTTAATATAAAAAACTTGTTGTTTTTGTGGAGTTACGCCACCAAATTTGAAACGACTGAAGGTCTCTGCAATCGCATCTTTTAAAGAACCGTTAAACATTGAAGGCGCAGAATCATTTTTGACTGTATAATAGCCTTCTTCAGCAGTGTAATCGATGATTTTGCCCCCATCGACAAGAAGCATCATCATGTTGGGATAGACATGTACAACAGAACCATCTGTTAAAACATCGTCCGTTCCTTTACGATTAGAACCACGTTTATCATCTTTACGCACAAAAACACCTTTTGTCATGACGGTTGTGTCTCCCATATTATCAGGTTCAATAACCTCTAGCCATTGATCGGCCAAGCCACCGCCAACTGAACTTGTTGCTGCTTTAATAAGTCCCATGTTCATTCCTCCTAATAAAAAACTAATTGTTACAGCTAGTATACCACACAATGAATGCAGAGAAATCCAACGAAAGCCTGATGAAATGGAAAAAATTGATCAAACTTTATTAAGAAATTAAAAAAAGTATAGGTGAAACACAAGCATTTTAAAAAAAGTTACGTATAATAGAAGAAAAGACATATTATATAGTTAGGGGATTATTGAATGGAACGAAGCAATCGTAATAAAAAATCTTCAAAAAAACCACTTATTCTTGGTGTTTCTGCCTTGGTTCTAATCGCTGCTGCCGGTGGCGGGTATTATGCTTATAGTCAATGGCAAGCCAAACAAGAATTAGCCGAAGCGAAGAAAACAGCTACTACATTTTTAAACGTATTGTCAAAACAGGAATTTGATAAGTTACCGTCCGTTGTTCAAGAAGCTAGCTTAAAGAAAAATGGCTATGATACTAAATCTGTTGTTGAAAAATACCAAGCAATTTATTCAGGGATTCAAGCTGAAGGAGTCAAAGCTAGTGATGTTCAAGTCAAAAAGGCGAAAGACAATCAATACACATTTACCTATAAATTATCGATGAGTACCCCTTTAGGCGAAATGAAAGATTTGTCTTATCAATCAAGTATCGCCAAAAAAGGCGATACCTACCAAATCGCTTGGAAGCCGTCTTTAATTTTTCCAGATATGTCAGGAAATGATAAAATTTCGATTCAAGTAGATAATGCCAAACGTGGAGAAATTGTCGATCGTAATGGTAGTGGGCTAGCAATTAACAAAGTGTTTGACGAAGTGGGCGTAGTGCCTGGCAAACTCGGTTCTGGCGCAGAAAAAACAGCCAATATCAAAGTTTTTAGTGATAAATTCGGCGTTTCTGTTGATGAAATCAATCAAAAGTTAAGCCAAGGATGGGTCCAAGCAGACTCCTTTGTACCAATCACAGTTGCTTCTGAACCAGTGACAGAATTACCAACAGGGGCTGCGACAAAAGACACAGAGTCACGTTATTATCCGTTGGGGGAAGCAGCTGCGCAATTAATCGGGTATACGGGCACCATTACTGCAGAAGATATTAAAAAAAATCCAGAGTTAAGTAGTACGGGCGTAATTGGTAAAACTGGCTTAGAACGAGCGTTTGATAAAGAATTAAGAGGGCAAGATGGTGGCTCACTAGTTATTTTAGATGACAAAGAGAATGTCAAAAAAGCTTTACAAACCAAAGAGAAAAAAGATGGTCAAACGATTAAATTAACGATTGACAGCGGGGTACAACAACAAGCTTTTGCTATATTTGACAAACGTCCTGGTAGTGCGGTCATTACCGATCCTCAAAAAGGCGATTTATTAGCAACGGTTAGTTCACCTTCGTATGATCCTAATAAAATGGCCAATGGTATTTCTCAAAAAGAATATGATGCTTACAATAACAACAAAGATTTACCATTCACAGCACGTTTTGCGACAGGCTATGCACCAGGCTCTACCTTTAAAACAATTACCGGTGCCATTGGTTTAGATGCAGGGACATTGAAGCCAGATGAAGAGCTAGAAATTAATGGCTTGAAATGGCAAAAAGATAAATCTTGGGGCGGCTATTTTGCAACACGTGTAAAAGAAGCAAGTCCAGTCAATCTGCGTACCGCTTTAGTTAATTCAGATAATATTTATTTTGCCCAACAAACATTACGGATGGGGGAAGACAAATTTAGAGCAGGTCTTAATAAATTCATTTTCGGTGAGGAACTAGATTTACCAATTGCCATGACGCCTGCTCAAATTTCAAATGAAGATAAATTTAATTCTGAAATTCTTTTAGCAGATACAGGCTATGGTCAAGGCCAATTGTTAATTTCGCCAATCCAGCAAGCTACCATGTATAGTGTTTTCCAAAATAATGGAACACTAGTCTATCCAAAACTAGTTTTAGACAAAGAAACGAAGAAAAAAGACAATGTAATCAGCGCCAACGCAGCGAATACAATAGCCACAGATCTTTTAGGTAGTGTGGAAGATCCTTCAGGTTATGTTTATAATATGTACAATCCGAACTTCTCGTTGGCTGCCAAAACAGGAACAGCTGAAATAAAAGATAAACAAGATACAGATGGCAAAGAAAACAGCTTCCTTCTAACGTTAGATCGTAGTAACAATAAATTCTTAACAATGATTATGGTTGAAAATTCAGGAGAAAATGGTTCTGCAACAGATATCAGTAAACCATTAATTGATTACTTAGAAGCAACCATTAAATAGAAAGAGAAAATGAACGAAACGAGGTTTCTGTAAAAAGAAACCTCGTTTTCCCTTTTTAGAAAAAGGAAAGTGTGCTACAATGAAGCGACTAAATTGTAGAAGGAAAGGGATTCGTGTGCGAATTTTAGCAATAGATACATCTAACCAAACATTGAGTATTGCTGTGTGTGAAAATCAAAAAATTCTGGGAAGTTATACAGCAACGGTTAAAAGAAATCATAGCTTAACATTAATGCCGGCAATTGACTATTTGATGAGTCAATTGAACTTGGCGCCAACGGCAATTGATCGTTTTGTCGTAGCAGAAGGACCTGGATCATACACTGGCTTACGTTTAGGCGTGACGACTGCCAAAACATTGGCCTATACTTTGAAGAAAGAGCTAGTAGGCATTTCCAGTCTACAAACGTTAGCTGCCAATTGTGTTGGGCAAACCGGTTTAGTTGTGCCTCTTTTTGATGCGCGTCGTAAAAACGTCTATGCTGGTGCTTATCGGTTTGTCGATGGCGTGTGGCAAAATGAGTTACCGGACCAACATATTTCACTGCGGGAGTTATTAGAACAACTAAAAAATGAACCAAATCTTTTTTTTGTTGGTGAAGATGTTGAAAAATTCACTGAAGAAATAGCTCAAATCATTCCTCATGGGGAAATTTGTGATGTCCCACAATGGCAAATTCCTAATGCCGCAGTTTTGGCTGCGTTAGGCAGTGTGGCTGAACCTGTTGAAAATGTTCATGGGTTCTTACCTGCGTATTTGAAAAAAGTAGAAGCGGAAGAAAATTGGTTGAAGACACACACGCCTAATGGAGAAAGCTATGTGGAAAAACTTTAATTTTGTGACAAAATACTTTACAAAAAGACGGCAACGGTATATAACTAAAACCATTGCAATGAACCAGCAAGAATTTCAATTGCGTGAAATCACCTACCAAGATATTAAGGATTTACTAGCAATTGAACGTGAAGTTTATGCTGGGGAACTTCCTTGGACGATGTCTGCTTTCATGGCAGAACTTGGCTCAAAAGCGCCGCATCTCTATTTGTTAGCGGCAATTAACGGGAAAACAGTTGGCTTTATTGGCTGTCGGATTCAAGGAACGGATGCACACATTACGAATGTCGCTGTTCACACAGCATACCAAGGCTTAGGTTTAGGTCGTTCTTTAATAGAAGAAACGCGAATTTTTGCCAAGAAAAATTGTTGTGAAACCTTATCGCTAGAAGTACGAATGAGTAATGTTAAAGCCCAACGTTTATATCGAAAAATTGGCTTTGCCTCACAAACGGTGAAAAAAGGCTATTATGACGAAAATAATGAAGACGCACTAGAAATGATAATTGATTTAAAAGAAGAGTGAAGAAAAAATGTTAGTAACAAAAAAAGAAATATCTGTAGCAAATATTGGTGAAGAATTATGGCGTTTTAGTAATTCTTCTTATACAACTGGCTCCCCTTGGACAGAAACACAATTCGCGGAAGATTTTGCTCAGGAAAATAGCGAATATCTTTTTTTAGTTGAAAATGGCCAGTGGTTAGGCTATATTGCCTATCATTTTATTTTAGATGAAGCAGAAATTAGTCACGTTGTTGTGAATGGTCAGAAACAACACCAAGGAATTGGTTGTCAATTAATGAAAGCTTTTAAAGAATATGTTAAAAGTCGTGACATTACACAAATTTTCTTAGAGGTCAGAGAATCGAATACATTAGCTCAAAAACTTTATGAGAAAACAGGATTTCGGAAAGTAGCTGTTCGAAAAAATTATTATAAAGAACCGCAAGAAAATGCCTTTGTAATGTGTGCGAAATTAAGGAAGGAAGCCCAATGACAATTTTTACAAAAGAACGTAAATTATTATTAGCTGTGGAAAGTAGCTGTGATGAAACAAGTGTGGCTGTCATTGAAGATGGCGACAAAATTCTTTCCAATATCGTAGCTTCGCAAATTAAGAGCCATCAACGTTTTGGTGGAGTCGTTCCGGAAGTTGCGAGTCGTCATCATGTTGAACAAGTGACGATCTGTATTGAAGAAGCATTAACAGAAGCAAAAGTCACACCAGAAGAACTCAGTGGCGTTGCTGTGACCTATGGGCCTGGGTTAGTCGGTGCTTTATTAATAGGACTTTCTGCAGCAAAAGCATTTGCTTGGGCGCACCAATTACCACTTATTCCAGTCAATCATATGGCTGGGCACATTTATGCTGCCCGTTTTGTGGCACCGCTCGAATTTCCATTGATGGCCTTACTTGTTAGTGGGGGACATACGGAATTGGTCTACATGAAAGAAGATGGCTCTTTCGAAATTGTTGGTGAAACACGTGATGATGCAGCTGGTGAAGCGTATGATAAAGTCGGACGGGTGTTAGGGTTGCCTTATCCTAGTGGCAAAGAGATTGATGCTTTGGCCCATGAAGGCACAGATACCTATCAATTTCCACGGGCGATGCTAAAAGAGGATAACTATGACTTTAGCTTTAGTGGTTTGAAAAGTGCGTTTATTAACACGGTTCATAATGCAGAACAACGTGGTGAAGCACTGTCTACAAAGGATTTAGCCGCAAGTTTTCAGGCGAGTGTGGTAGAAGTATTAGTGACTAAAACCATTCGTGCTTGTCAAGAATATCCTGTTAAGCAATTGCTAATCGCTGGGGGCGTTGCTGCGAATCAAGGATTACGAGAAGCAATGAGACATGCAATCAGTGAACAATTACCAGCAGTAACATTACTTATTCCGCCATTAAAACTTTGTGGGGATAACGCGGCGATGATTGGCGCTGCCGCTTTTATCGAAGCTGAAAAGAATCATTTTGCTTCGTATAACTTAAATGCAGAACCTGGCGTTAGTTTTATGACAATTAGTGAAGAAGGCTAGCCAGCTAGACAAAAATTTGCTATAATGAAGCCAGTTTAACAATGACATTCGATGATAAAGAGAGTACTTATTTCAACGTCAGCTTAGCGATCTTGGGAAGGTGGGAGCCAAGAGTGATCGGAATGAGGAAGCGCACTTTTAGAATTCTGCTGAAAGCAGACGGCAATCACCGTTATCGATGAAGCAGGTCTATCCAAGTAGTATAGACAATTAGAGTGGTACCGCGGGTAAATTCTCGTCTCTGACAAAACAAATCATTTTGTTTTGTCAGAGACGTTTTTGTTTTTTTTAATACTTACAAATTAATCAGGAGGGTTCTTATGAACAACAAAGAAATCGTAGCAAAAGCGTTACATGATGTTTTAAATGAAGAATTAACGATGGATCAAATCGAACAATTATTGGAAAATCCTAAATCTGTCGATCATGGAGATGTGGCTTTTCCAGCCTTTTCATTAGCTAAAATCTATCGTAAAGCACCACAACAAATTGCAGCAGAATTAGCAGAAAAAATTGATGGCACAAATTTTGAAAAAATTGAAGTGGTAGGACCTTATTTAAACTTTTTCATGAATAAAGAAGCAGTCAGTCAAGCTGTCATTGGCGCAGTAGTCAAAGAAAAAAATAACTACGGAAACAGTACCTTTGGCAATAATGGCAATGTTCCTATTGATATGTCTTCACCAAACATTGCTAAACCAATTTCTATGGGGCACTTACGTTCCACTGTAATCGGGAATTCAATTGCCTTTATTTTAGAAAAAATTGGGTATCAGCCAATTCGGATTAACCACTTAGGTGACTGGGGTACACAGTTTGGTAAGTTAATTGTAGCTTATAAAAAATGGGGTTCTGAAGAAGCAGTCCGCCAACAACCAATTAATGAATTATTGCGCTTATATGTGCAATTTCATGAAGAAGCAGAAGAAAAACCAGAATTAGAAGACGAAGCACGTGCTTGGTTTAAAAAATTAGAAGAAGGAGACCAAGAAGCCAATGAATTATGGAAATGGTTCCGTAGCGAGTCTCTAAAAGAATTTGATAAAATCTATTCCATGTTAGAAGTTGAATTTGATTCTTATAATGGCGAAGCCTTTTATAATGATAAAATGGATGAAATTGTTACTTTATTAGAAGAAAAACATTTATTAACAGAAAATCAAGGTGCAGAAATTGTTGATTTGACAGAATATAATTTAAATCCAGCACTTATTCGTAAATCAGATGGTGCGACCTTATATATCACACGGGATTTAGCGGCTGCGCTTTACCGTAAACGGACGTATGATTTTGCCAAATCACTTTATGTAGTCGGTAACGAACAAAGCAATCACTTCAAACAACTAAAAGCAGTCTTGAAAGAACTAGGGTTTGACTGGTCAGATGATATGGAACACATTCCGTTTGGTTTAATTACTCAAGGCGGTAAAAAATTATCCACACGTAAGGGGAAAATCGTTTTATTAGAAGAAGTATTGAATGAAGCCGTTACTTTAGCAGGAAATCAAATTAACGAGAAAAATCCAGACTTAGCAAATCGTGAAGAAGTGGCGAAACAAGTAGGTGTAGGTGCAGTTATTTTCCATGACCTTAAAAATGATCGTCTAAATAATTTCGATTTTGTATTAGATGAAGTTGTTCGTTTTGAAGGCGAAACTGGGCCATATGTTCAATATACACATGCTCGTGCGATGAGTATTTTACGTAAAGCAAACTTTACACCAGACGCTACACAACGTTATGCACTAAATGACAAGGATAGCTGGGAAGTCGTGAAGTTGTTACAAAAATTCCCTGAAACTGTGATGCAAGCTGCTGAAAAATATGAACCATCTGTTATTGCGAAACATAGCATTCATTTAGCACAAGCGTTCAATAAATATTATGCCCATGTTCGGATTTTGGATGAAGATGCTCAAAAAGAGGCACGCTTAGCGTTAGTTTATGCAGTTGCTACTGTTTTAAAAGAAGATTTACGTTTACTAGGGTTACATGCACCAGAAGAAATGTAGAAGTTTTTGTGAAAATTTTACTACGTTGAACGCTAAACTTATTAAGCAAATATTAAAGTTAAGTTACAGATTGAGAAATTCATAGTAATTAAATAGCTGGGGTGCTATACTCGAGTCAAGTTATAAAAGGATTAGAAAAGGTGGCACCCAATTATATGACAGAAAAATGGCGTGAAGACGAAGAATATCTTTCTTATGTAGAAGATTTATTAGCAACCGAAGAAGTCCAAAAATTAGCAGAATACACACAACATATGCATTCAACTCGTTTAGAACATTCAATTAGTGTTTCCTATCATAGCTATAAATTAGCAAAGCGTTGGAACGGCAATGCTCGTGCAACAGCTCGTGCTGGTTTATTACATGATTTGTTTTACTATGATTGGCGTACAACAAAGTTTGACGAAGGCTCTCATGCCTATGTTCATCCACGAATTGCAGCCAAAAATGCTGAAAAAATTACAGAGTTGTCTGATTTAGAACGAGACATTATTATTAAACATATGTGGGGCGCAACTATTGCACCACCAAAATACAAAGAAAGTTACATTGTAACCTTTGTTGACAAATATTGTGCTGTGAAAGAAGCAGCGTTGCCGATGACGACAGCCATGAAAACCAAATGGCGTCAGTATTTTGGCCAACAGTCAATCTAAAAAAAGCTTATCCGGAAGGATAAGCTTTTTTTGTTTAACGTTGACTAAAAAGTCTAACATTCATCTATTTAAAATAAATATTAAAAGTAATTTTGTTCTGTTAATTTCTTTTGAGCATATCGATAGACTGCTTCTTGATTTTCAGTTGTCAATTGTTTGTAAACATTCATAATATTGGTTGGGACAACAAATGGCGTTTCTTCCGTTTCAGGAATACCTAAGATTTCAAGAGGTGATACATCTAAAACTTTAGATAAGGCGACAATTTTATCCCTCCCCATATTTCCAATCATTCCAGTTTCCCATTTCCTGACGGTACTTTTTCCAACACCAACAAAATTTCCAACTTGTTCTAATGTAAGATTTTTCTCCATCCGTTTTTGCTTTAAAAAATTCTCTTTCAAAAAAATCACCTCCGTAAAAACATTCTAGCACAAAAAGTGTCGCAAAAGAAACATGTTTTTTTGAAAGTAGATATAACGAATATAACAAAAAAGTTATTTGATTTTAATGATATTGACGTTTTTTTCACAAAATGATATAATTTCTGTGTCTTATTGGACACGAATAGTAGAAAAGGGGGAGAGTAAAATGAAATCAAATTTAATACACTCAAAATTGAGAATGAAAGGAAAAAATGTTGAATGGTTGGCAAATGAAATGACTGCATACGGACAACCAATATCCGCTTCAACGATTTACAAAAAATTAAAAGGAGAAGTTGTTTTCAAAGCAGCGGATATTAAATTGATTTCACAGTTGTTGGATTTGAAGAATGAAGAAATTATGACTATTTTTTTTAGTGAATTGGTGTCTAAAAAGACACATATTGATATTGAAAGGATTGTGATGAATGAAAAAAATTATTAATAAGTTATTTTCGCTTTGTTTAATTATTTTTATTATTTTAGGATCTAATACAAGTATTATTTCTTATGCGATAGATAATGAAAGTGGTCCGCAAATTCGGTCTGTATCTGTGGAGTATCCAGAAAATAAGACGGAAATTGTTGCGACAAAAGATTGGGCAACTGTTTCCTTGGCGTTATCAATTTCCGAATTAGCAATTGGAGAGACGATTACATTAAGAATGGATAGCGAAAAATATTCCTATTCAATGACACCTTTTGAAATCAGTGATGGGCTTCGAGTGACTCCAAATGATGATGGAACTTGGACGATTAAAGCGTTGCAAAATATTGTAGACTATTCAGCTGATTTAGAATTAAAATTACGATATAACCAAAATTTGTCAGAAAATTTTGAAGATAAAGTGACTTTTACTTTTGGAGATTCACAAAAAGTTGCAATGATTAACATTGGGCAATATGTTGAGAAAGTTCCAGAAACTGAGCTCGTTCGGAAAGTTCCTTTAGGTTTTACGCCAGAAGGAAGAGTGGCTTGGGTCATCTATTTTAATTATAACCAAGCAGGACTTTCAGGTTCAGAAAAAACAACCTTTAAATTTTTAGATAATGTAGGTCCAAACCAAACATTAGCTGTTGACAGTATTGCCGCGTATCTCACCAAGCAGCCTATTTTAGAAGTAAATGGTGAAATGATTCGGAATTTAGAGCATGATGAATACAGTTACGATGCTAGTCAATTTTTCCAAAAACATGCTTCTAAAAGCGGACTTAATTATGAAGCGGAGAAATTTGAAGGAATACCAACCGCTACGGGCAGTTATCTTTCTAATAAAAACGCCTATTATATTTATTTAGAAACAATTCCAAATGAAAATATTCCAAGTGATGCTTTACTATCAAATTACACCTATATGCGTATTTCTAATGAGGGATTCGATGCTTGGGAAGATGAAGACATCGCTTATATCACTGCGGATGAAAATAGTGGAGGAACAGGTCAAGGTGGTGTTATTTTAGAAAAAATAGACGCAGAGACAGCTGAAGTTCTGCAAGGCGCTATTTTCAAACTTGTGAATAAAAAAACACAACAAGTTATTCAAGAGAATTTAAGGACCAATCAATCTGGACAAATCCGTTTAGCTGGTTTAGAACCTGATCAATATGAATTAATTGAGGTTAAAGCACCACCCGGCTATAAATTAGATGCAACGCCAGTATCATTTGAAATTAAATCAGGCCAAACTCAGACGATTCGTCTGAAAAAAGAAAATACACGTTTAGAAAATCAATTAAAAGTAGAAAAAGTAGATGAAAATAATGAGGCGAAGCGTTTAGCAGGTGCTGAGTTTTCGTTGTACGACCAAAAAGATAATTTAATAGAAAAAGGTGTAACAAATGAAAATGGCGAGCTACTATTTTCAAATTTATCGCCTGATGGGGAATATTATTTAGTTGAAACGAAAGCGCCTACAGGTTATGAATTAGACGCTACTAAACACCCTATTTCATTTGATGGGAAAGCCGATTTCACCTTAACGTATCGGGTGAAAAATAAGCAGCAAGTACAAACCGGATCCATCAAAATTGTTAAACAAGACAAAGAAAGTAAAGAACGTTTAACAGGCGCAGAATTCCAGTGGAAGGATACAGTGACAGGAAAAACAGGAACAGTGACAGTTGGAACCGATGGAACGGTCACAATTCCCAACTTATCCGTCAATCGTACGTATGAACTTACGGAAACAAAAGCACCCGCAGGCTATGTACTAGATAAAACTGTGCATAAAGTCACTTTAACAAGTGCACAAGCCAATAAAGTAGTCACAGTA